>CAYIOH010000370.1:0-4642 GCA_964364975.1 uncultured Bifidobacteriaceae bacterium | reverse complement strand
CGGCGTCCGGCGTGGGCAAGGACGCGAGCATCATTGACGTGGGTGGCGGCGCGTCGGTGCTGGTGGATTTCCTGCTCGACGCGGGATTCAGCAAGCTTGGGGTGCTGGACATTTCGGCAGCGGCGCTCGAACACGCGCGGCGACGCCTGGGAAAGCGGGCCGACTCCGTCGAATGGCTCGAAGCGGATGTCACGACCTTTCAACCCGCGCGCCAATTCAGCCTCTGGCACGACCGCGCCGTGTTCCACTTTCTGACGGACAAAGCGGACCGCCGGAAATACGTCCAGACGTTGAATCGCACGTTGACGCTCGGCGGCCATGTGATCATCGCCACATTCGCGATTGATGGGCCGCCCCAGTGCAGCGGTCTGGAAGTGGCGCGTTACGACGCGGCTTCCATCTGTACCGAACTCGGCGCGGAGTTTCAACTCGTGGAGCAAGTGATCGAGACGCACACGACGCCGTGGCAGACGGAACAGAGGTTCGGTTACTTCCGTTTTACCCGGAGCGCCACCGCGCAGCCATGAAGCCAATCTTACCTCGCGCTTGACAACCGTCACCGCTCGCGCTAGTTACCGGATGCGAAATCAAGCAGTTTAGAAACTTCGCAACTAGTATGCGCGACATTGACGAACGGATTTTTCAACTTCATGCCGAGGTCTGCAAAAGCATGGCCAACCCGACGCGGCTGAAAATCCTGGCCACGCTCCAGGGCGGCGAGAAGTCGGTGGATGAACTGGCCAAGGCGCTCGGCTTGGCCAAGAGCAATGTTTCTCAGCATCTCGCGGTGCTTCGACATCGGCGCATCGTGGCCACACGGCGCGAGGGGCTGAATGTGTTTTACCGCTGCGGCAATCCGAAGATGCTCAAGGCGTGCGAACTTCTGCGCCAGGTGTTGATGGAGCAACTGGCCGAAGGGCATGAGCTGGCCAAAGCAGCAAAGAAATAACCGCAGCCTGATCCCATTCACATGACCCAACGGCTCGTCCATTTTTCCGCGCGGTTTCCCAAGACTGTTCTCGGCCTTGCGCTTCTGGTCACCGCGTTGTTGGCGCTGCAATTTCCCAAGGCGCGGATTGACACCGACCCGAAGCACATGCTGCCGGAAACGTCGGCGGTGCGGGTCTATAACGACCAGGTCGAGCGGCAATTCAGCCTGCATGCCGATGTCATCGTCGTCGGCATCGTCAACGAGAGCGGACTGCTGAATCCCGATTCGCTGCGCCGCGTGGCGGACATTACCGACAAAATCCTGGCGCTGCCGGGCGTCATCACGCGCGACGTGCTGGGGCTGCGCACCGTGGATGACGTGACGGTGAACGGCGACCAACTCGGTGTGCGCCCGCTGCTGGCCGACGTGCCAACGAACGGTGTCGAAGTGGCGGCGTTGCGCAAGGCGGTGTTTGAAAATCCGCTGCTGGTGGGGCGGTTTATTTCGGCGGACGCGACGACGACCGCCATTTACGTGCCCATTGAGCCGACCGCCAACGGCAAGGAGATCGCGGACCGGCTTCGGCGGATGGTGGCGGATTACGGCGGCGGGCCGGAACAGTTTTACGTGGCGGGCGATCCCGTGGCGCGGGACACGTTCGGGGCGCAGATGTTCCGTCAAATGGGTGTGTTCTCGCCCGTGGCCGGGATGGTAATGTGCGTGGTGCTGTGGCTGATGTTCCGCAGCGGGGCGCTGGTGGCGGCGAACATGGGCGTGGCCATGTTGAGCGTGGTGTGGGCGATGGGCGCGCTGATTGCCTGCGGCTACTCGGTGCACATCATGAGTTCGATGATTCCCGTGTTCCTCATGGCCATCAGCACGGACACGGTTCACATCTTCAACGAATTCTATTTCCGCTTCGGTGAACTAAGGGACAAACGCGCGGCGGTGCTGGAGACGATGCGCGTGGTCGGCTCGCCCGTGGTGCTGTCGGACCTGACCACGGCGGCGGCGTTCGCCTCGCTGGCGACCGGGCCAATCGTGCCGGTGAAGGTGTTCGGCATTTTTGTAGCGGTGGGCACGCTGGGGATTTTGCTGATGAGTTTCACCGTCGTGCCCGCAGTGCTGATGCTCATGAGCGAACGGCGCGTGCTGGTGCTGGCGGAGCGCCAACAAGGAGGGCTAGGCAGCGCGTCGGGCTGGCTGACGGCGCTGGGGCGGTGGGGCGTGGCGCGCAGCCGCGTGGTGTTGGTGGCGGGACTGGCGCTGCTGGCGCTGGCGGCCTTCGGCATGAGCCAGATTCGCGTCAACAACAACATGGTTTCCTGGTTTCGCGCCCGCAGCGAGATTCGCCAGGCCGACCGCGTGCTGAACGAGAAACTGGGTGGCACAGCCACGGGCTACCTGATCGTGCGCGGGTCTGCGCCCGATTTCATCAAGCGGCCCGAGACGTTGCGCTGGATCGAATCGCTGCAACGCGAACTGGAAGAAGACCCGCTGGTGGGCAAGACCGTCTCGGTGGCCGACGTGGTCAAGCGGATCAACCGCGTGCTGCACGGCGACGAGGCGCGGTTCGAGACGATTCCCGACTCGACCGAGGTGATCGCGCAGCAGTTGTTTGTCTTCACTATGGCCGTGAAACCGCGCGACCTGGACAACCTGGTGGATTATCCGTTCCAGTCGGCCAACGTCATCCTGCAACTCAAGAGCTGGGATGCCGACGTGATGCGGCGCGCGATGGCGCGGGCGGAGACATTTGCGCGGGCGCATCCGCTGCCGGGCCTGTCTGCCCCGACGATTGTCGGGGCGCAGGCGGGCGCGTCGGTCAAGCCGGCGGGGATCGCCTACTTCAACCTGGTTTGGAATCACGACGTGCTGTGGGGGATGTTGACCGGATTCATCTCATCGCTCGTGCTGGTGCTCGTGTTGCTGGTGATCGAATACCGCTCGCTGCGCTGGGGCATCGTGAGTTTTGTGCCGCTGCTGTTCACGGTGGCGCTGATCTACGGCGCGGTGGGGCTGATCGGCAAGGATTTCGACATGCCCATCTCGGTGCTCAGCACGTTGTCACTCGGCATGGCGATTGATTTCGCGATTCATTTCGTGAGCCGATTCCGCCAACGGTTGGCCGAGACAGGTTTCAACGCGGCGGTGAGCGGCGCGAATTCGTCCGCGCTGGCGGACGCGCTGTTGTGGACCGTGGCTCGTCCCGGCCGGGGAGTCATCCGTAACGCGGTCCTGTTCGCTTCGGGCTTTTTTGTGATGCTGTTCGCGAGCCTGACGCCTTACATCACGGTGGGCGCGTTCATGGCGGCGATGATGCTACTCAGCGCGGTGGCAACGCTGCTGTATTTGCCCGCGCTGATTGTGGTCTTTGGCCACTGGCTGCCGCTTGCGCCCAAACCAAAACGGTCCAAAGCAGCGGCACAGCAGCCGGTTGGAAGATGACATGAAACCGACGGACAAACAGCGTTGGGATGCGTTCTACCGCGCGGGCGAGCAAGGCTGGACGGCGCGCGACATCAAAGTTCACCCCTGCTGCCAGCCTTGCGCGGTTTCGCCAGCGCAACGTGAGGGGAGGCGCACGGTAGCGCCTCCCCCCATAAACCGCCGGTCACTTGCCCGCCTTCGTTTTGCTCTTGGGCTGTTTGGCGCTGCCTTTGGACGAGGCCACACAGCCGCAACCACACTTGCTCTTGTTCTTTCGGGTCATTGTCGTCACCTCCTTTCCGGTGCTGGCTTCCCGCGCGCGGGCGCACCCACAGACGCACTTGTGCGCGAAATCTTTTGGCAACAGTTGCAAGCGGAGTTCCGCCTCGGCTTTGGCCACGATTTGCCGCTGCAACCGGGCGCGCGCATCGTGCAGCCGTTTGCGCAAGGTTGCGGGTTTCAGCCCCAGAACCGCTGCCGCCGTTTTCGGCGGGAGTTCGTCCTCAAGACACAGAGCAGCTGCCGCCCGCAACTTGGCAGGAAGCGCACCGATCAGGGCGGTGATGTCGAAGATTCTGTCCGCCCCTCCGTCCGCGGGCCGTTCGGCTGGCGTCTGGCTTTTCATCTCCTCTCCGAAGCGGGCGAAGGCGACGGACTCGCGGCCCTTGGAACGCGCCCACATTGCGATCTGCCGCCGCGTGATGGCGCGCAGCCAAAGCGGGAAACGCTCCGGTTCTTTCAACTGATCCAACTTCTGGCAGGCCCGGATGAGGGATTCTTGAGCGAGTTCCTCAGCGGCGGCGGCATTGCCCACCCGGCTCAACGCCAGGGCAAACACCGCGCCTTGATGTTTGCGCACCAGCGATTCGAGGCTTTCGAGGTCGCCCGTTTTGGACGCTTCAATCAGGGCCGCATCATCCGCAACCCGGACGGGCATTTTGACTTTGGTGTTCATCGTCAGGCAGTCATCGCCTTTCACAATATAAGATGCCGAGGCTGGGCCGAGCGTTACCTGCCAGTGTGTGATGGTGGCCTCGGCCTCGCCGTGGCCATTTTGGTCATCACACCAATTCTGCGCTTTTACTGAAACCAAACGACGAAAGAACAACATGAAAACGAAATCATTCTTGTTCGCGACGCCCGCTTCTGCCGGGCTGGCCACGGCCCTGTTGCTGAGTTTTACAGCAGCCCTGCCAACGGCGCTGGCCTATCCGCCGGCGGTTGGGATTCTCAGCAACAAAAAGAACTGCCTGGAGTGCCACGCGAACAACGGCCCGTGGA
>CAYIOH010000369.1:0-4644 GCA_964364975.1 uncultured Bifidobacteriaceae bacterium | reverse complement strand
AAAGAACAAATCCCCGCGTCTCGCGATGCTGGGATTTTTTTGTTTCTGATGGTCGCGTTGAATCAGCCGAGTCGTTTGCGCAAGCCGTCGAGTTGTTCGGTCAGCGCCTTCGGCAGGCGGCTGCCGAACTTCGCGTAGTTCGCGGCCACGTCTTCGACTTCCTTCTTCGAGCCGGCTGTGTCCATGGCGAGCAGTTGCTTGAGATCATCCGCCATCCCGTTCAAGCCGGTGATGTCAAGCGCGTCAGGCGTTGGCACGTGGCCGATGGGCGTGCGTTGCGCTTTGCCTGTGCCCTCGACGCGTTCGCAAATCCATTTGAGCACGCGACTGTTCTCGCCGAAACCGGGCCAGAGGAATTTGCCATCGGCGCTTTTGCGAAACCAATTCACGAAATAAACCTTCGGAAGTTTCGCGCGGTCGGTGCGTTGCGCGAACGAAAGCCAGTGCGCGAAGTAATCGCCCATGTGGTAGCCGCAGAACGGCAGCATGGCGAATGGATCTCGGCGCAGCACGCCGGCCTGACCGAGCGCGGCGGCGGTCGTCTCCGAACCGCAGGCCGATCCCATGAACACGCCGTGTTCCCAATCGAAGGCTTCGTTCACGAGCGGAATCGTGCTGGGCCGGCGACCGCCAAACAAAATCGCCGAGAGCGGCACGCCCTCGGCGCTTTGCCAATCAGGATCAATCACCGGACATTGCGCGGCGGGCGCCGTGAAACGGGAATTCGGATGCGCGCCTTTCTTGCCACCGGCCGGCGTCCACTCGTTACCTTCCCAATCAATTCCTTTTGCGGGTGCGGGCACGCCCATGTCTTCCCACCAGATGTCGCCGTCCGGCGTGAGCACGACGTTCGTGAAAATCGTGTTCTTCGCGCACGAGATCAGCGCATGTGGATTCGATTTCCGGGAAGTGCCGGGCGCGACGCCGAAGAAGCCGGTCTCCGGATTCATGGCGTAGAGGCGGCCGTCCTTGCCGACGCGGATCCACGCGATGTCGTCGCCGAGCGTGGTGACTTTCCAACCGGGCACCGTGGGTTGCATCATGGCCAGGTTGGTCTTGCCGCAGGCGCTGGGGAACGCGGCGGCGAGGTAATATTTTTTCCCGGCCGGCGAGGTGAGGCAAAGGATGAGCATGTGCTCCGCCATCCAGCCTTCGCGCCGCGCGACGACCGACGCAATGCGCAAGGCCAGGCATTTTTTACCGAGGAGCGCGTTGCCGCCGTAACCCGAACCGTAGGACCAGATGGCTGGCTCGTCAGGGAAATGGACGATGTACTTTTTCTGCGGGTCAGGTTCGCACGGCCAGGACACGTCCTTCTGGCCGAGTTGCAGCGGCGCACCGACCGAATGCATACAGGGAATGAATTGGTCGTCGCCACCGAGCTTGTCCATCACGGCCTGTCCCATGCGGGTCATGATGCGCATGTTGACCACGACGTAGGGCGAATCGCTTAGTTCAATGCCAACCTTGCAGATGGGTGAATCGAGCGGGCCCATCGCGAAGGGAATCACATACATCGTGCGTCCCTTCATGCAGCCTTTGAAGAGCGAAAGCATCTTCTGTTTCATTTCCGCGGGGTCGGCCCAATTGTTGGTCGGGCCAGCTTCTTCCTTCGATTTTGAGCAGATGTAAGTGCGGTCTTCGACACGCGCGACGTCGCTCGGATGCGAGCGGGCGAGGTAGCTGCCGGGGCGTATTTTTTCGTTGAGCTTGGTGAACGTGCCGGCTTTGACCATGAGGTCGCAGAGCGATTGATTTTCGCGCTCCGAGCCGTCGCACCAGAAAACTCTGTCGGGCTGGCAGAGTTTTGCCATTTCGTCCACCCAGTTCAAAACCGCTTTGTTTGTCGTCAATGATTTTTCAGTCATACGTGTTTCGCTTTTAATTCTAATGAGCCGGCCCGACCGTCGCCAGCGCGGAGTTCGTGCCTGGCCGCAATTACCGGGGTTCAGCGCGCGGGAAACTGTCACAACCGATTGGATCTGGATAGTCAAAAAATGGCGCGCAAAAAACGGGCATTCTTTGCCAAGGGAAGTAGAGCGTTTCGTAGCGTGGTGCGGTTTACTGAAAACGCTTAGGCAACACCTAAGAAAATGGGCCCGCGCCGGACTGTCGTTGGGGTAACTCGGGGTGGTTTGGGGTTGATGGGTTAGCTCGGTTCGGCGCGGGAGGGCCCAAACGATTCGTTTCCTTCGCAAGGTGGGTATGAGCGTCGAAGACACCATCGGCTTCCGTCAGAACATTCCCGCCTGCGCTGTATGCTGCAAAAATGTGCAGGGCGGCGGTGGCTTTGCCCGCATCAACCACGGCGGTCGCATGGTTGAATTGTGCTGCCCGCTTTGCCTCCAAACTTTTCAAAGCGATCCGGACCCCTACCTGCGCCGCGCGGAAAAAGCAGATTACTTCCGCTACCTTGCCGATTTGGAAAAGCCGGCGGCCTGAATGGCTTCCCGGATTTGTATTCGAGCGCGGGCGACCGTTTGTGTGGATTCGGCCCCCGTGGATTTCCCGTCGCCGTCCCCGCTGGGATGTGGTAAAAATGATCAACGTTATGACCCGGACCGATACAGACGTCAGTGATGAGAGCGAAGCCGGCCGTTGCCTCGCGCGCTCTGTCGTGGACACGCTGGCCGAAGAGCCGGCGCTTGAAGCCGTCACGATTGACCGCGCCCAGCAGAAAATTTCCGTCGCCACGCTGGGCCGCACCGACGTGACGCAGCTTACCGACCGTCTTACTGAAAGATTTCACCACGCCCAAGAAGCCGCCAGCGACCAAGCGTGCGGGTTGCTCACGGGTCAGGGCGATTGCGCCCGTTGCGACACCCCGTTGTCTGAACAGGAGTTGCAGAAAATCACCATCAAGCACGAAAGCGGCACAACCACCATCGCGCGCGTCACGTGCCCGACCGCGCCAAAATTCTGGCGCTGGCGCGACCTGCCGTTTCCAAAGTTCGTCCAGCGCGACGTGGAACTGGCCGCGGTCGAGGAGCACATCGGCGAATGGAAGTGGCAACTGCTTTGCGCGGTACTTTGCGCCGCGTTCGGGCTGGCCGCGTTTTTTGTCACGCCACACGGCGCGAAGCCCAGCCTGATTGGCTACGTGCTTTATGCCCTTGCGTATCTGGCGGGAAGCTGGTTCGCCGCCGAAGAACTTTGGGAGCGCTTGCGCAAGGAAGGCGGACTGGACGTCCATTTTCTCATGCTCGCGGTTGCTGCAGGCAGCGCCGCCGTGAATCAGTGGAACGAAAGTGTCATTCTGCTGTTCCTTTTCTCCTTCGCCGGCGCGTTGGAGCATTACGCTATGGAGCGCACGCAGCGTGAGATCCGCTCCTTGTTCCGTGACGTGCCAAAAGTGGCCACGCTCCTGGACGAGCGTGGGAACGAAAAGGAGGTTGCTGTCGATAAAATCCGCGCCGGCATGCGGCTGCTCGTCAAACCCGGTGACCAGTTTCCCGTGGACGCGGAGGTCATCAAGGGCCGGACTGCCGCGGACGAATCCAATCTCACCGGTGAGGCCACGCCCGTTGAAAAAGCGATTGGCGACGCCGTGCTGGCCGGGACGATTAACTTGTGGGGTGCGGTGGAAGTCGCCGTATCGCGGCCGGCCGCCGAAAGTTCGCTGCAAAAAATCATCCGCCTCATCAAGGACGCGCAGCAACAAAAGGCGCCATCGCAACGTTTCACGGACAAGTTCAGCGCCACCTACACCTACGTCATCATCACTGCGGCCTTTGCGATGTTTTTTATCTGGTGGCTAGGCTTTGGCCTCAAGCCGTTCGTTTCGCCCGACCCGAACAACTCCGGCCTCAGTGCTTTTTACCGCACGATGACGTTGCTGGTCGTGGCTTCGCCGTGTGCGCTGGTGCTTTCGATTCCGTCCGCCGTGCTCGCCGCCATCGCGTGGGGCGCGCGGCACGGCGTGCTCATTCGCGGCGGCGCCGCGGTGGAAAAACTGGCGGACGTCAACGTCGTGGCTCTGGACAAAACCGGCACGCTCACAACCGGCGAATTGCGCGTGGAAGAAATCGAAAGTTTTCCCGCTGGTCGGGAAAACGAAGTCGCCCAGCTCGCGTACTCGCTGGAAAAGCTTTCCACCCATCCGCTGGCCCGCGCCATTACGCGCTACGGGAAACAGCAAAAGCTTGAAGCCATCGAATTTGAAAAGTTCGAGTCGGTCACGGGTCAGGGACTGAAAGCGCGGCGAGACGGCAGCGAATGTTTGCTGGGCCGGCGTGAATGGGTTGAATCAGTGCGTCCGACGCAGGCCATCGGTCAGGTGCCGCCGACGGAGGCGGGTTTTTCAGAAATCTGGCTCGCGCAGGATGGACTGCTTGGCCGGATTGTTTTGCGCGATGACATCCGCCCGCAGGCGCGTGCCGTGCTGGATGCGTTGCGCGCGGCTGGCTTGCGCAGCGTCGTGCTCACGGGCGACCGCCGCGCGACGGCGGAGTATTTGAAAACAGAATTGCACCTCGACGAAGTGCGGGCCGAGTTGAAGCCGGAGGAAAAAGTGGCGGCGATCAAGGCGTTGAGCGACAGTGGCAACCGCGTGGCGATGATTGGCGACGGCGTGAACGACGCGCCCAGCCTCGCCGTCGCGCATGTCGGCGTGGCGATGGGCGCGCGCGGCTCAGACGCCGCGCT
>CAYIOH010000368.1:0-4684 GCA_964364975.1 uncultured Bifidobacteriaceae bacterium | reverse complement strand
CCATCACCTACCTCGCCGCGCTGGACCGAATCATTGAATTGGAGAAGCTCGCCGGCCGCTCCGCGCAGGCGACTCGTTATTCTGGATTGCGCGCCTCGGCCAAAGCGGCGCTGCGCTTGCTGACGACCGACGAGGGCTATTTCATCCGCTCGCTCGATCCCGACGGCACGCGCCACGGCGTTTTCGGCGCGGCGCAACACGGTTATTTCGAAGCCTCGCCGAATCACGACGCCATCGCGTTTCGGGTCGCCGACGATGCACAGGCTGAAAGGATTTTCCGGAAGATCGCATCCCTGCCTGAATTGCGCCCGCACAATTTCATCCTGCCGAATTTTCCGAGCTACGACGACATGTATGAAAAACTCACGAGCATCTGGGCCTATGGCACGTGGGTCAACGGCGGGCACTGGTCCACGTGCGAAGCGCGCATGATGCTGGCCTATTACCGGCTCGGAAAATTCGACGACGCGCGCCGCTCCATGCGCCAACTGCTCACCTTCGCGGAAAGATTCCGCATGGACAACCCGCTGACGAAACGCGGCAGCGATGTTTACCAACCCAAGCAGCCCGTGAACCTGACCTACGATGCCTTCGGCCCGCCGGCTGGGTTCCTGCGCGGGCTGTTCGAGTATCTCTACCGCGCCGACGGCCTCACGCTCGTGCCGCACATCCCGCCATCGGTGACGGAATTGGAGCAGCTCGACCCGGTTCGGTTCGGCGGGAAAAAGATTTTTTTGTCCGTCGCGGGCAGCGGCGCAATTACCGCGGTGCAGGTGAATGGACGAAAATGGAAATCGTTTGATGGCGCGTCCGCGTTTCTGCCTTACGACAAAACGCCGGAGCTTGCCCGTGTGGAAATCTTTCTTGGTGGAAGGAAGCCCTCTCCACACAAATCGGCCAAAGCCTCAACCGCCATAGAATCGGCAAACCAAAAAGCCGAAACTTCCACCAGCCCGGTCCTGGATGAAAAGCGCATAGAGCGGATTGAGTGGTTTTATCGCCAGTTGGCGTCCGCACGGCTGGATGGAACTTATGAGGCGGCGCACGCCAAATTGATTTTGGACTGTGCCCAAGTTGTGGTCACGCGCCAGAACCTTTTGAACGGGGGAAGAATTCCCCGTTTGCCCGAGCCGTCACAGATTGCAGCCGACAAGTCCTACGCCGAGACGGTTACCAAACTTTGCAACGGTCTTGAGTCGGTGATGCAATCTTACGAGCGCTCTCCGGATCGAACGCGCCGAAAAATTTTCCAGCTCTGGCGCGAGACTGGCAAAAACCTTTAGTGCTGGGGCGAGCGGCCTCGCGAGCCGCAACTTCACTCCGCTGGTTTCGTGAGTAGTTTCTTAAGTGCCGCGGCGTTCAGCGCGCCGGGGTGACCCACGTAGCGGACGATGCCTTGAGCGTCAATCAGCAACACCTGCGGCACGCTGGTTACGCCCGCAGACTTGGCGAGAGTACCTTTTGAGTCAGCCGCCAGGGCAAAATCAATCTTCATGTCGTTAAAGTCGGCCACCTCCTTCTCCTCCTGGGCCGAGAGACCGACGACGACGAGTTGATCATGGAAATCTTTCTGGTAGGTGTTCATTTCGGAAATCGCCTTGCGGCAGGGCGCGCTCCACGTCGTCCAAAAAAAGACCAGCACGGTCTTGCCTTGGGTTTCGGGTCTTTCGCCGAGCCACTTGCCGAATTCGAGTTTGGGTGCCGGCTGGTTGAGCAGTGACTGGCTGGAAATCGGGTCGGCCAGGCTGGCTTCCAAACTGGCCGCCCTTTCGGATGCCGCCGCTGCTGCGGCCGCCGCTTGCGCCCGCGTCGCCACGTCCACCGCCACAGTTTCAAAATACGCCGAGTCCTCCTCCATTTGCCGCCGTTCCGCCTCCTCGGCAGCCTTGGGGTCATAGTCAAACCGCTTTTGAAGTTCCGGGCTGAGGTTTCGGAGCTTGACGTTGGCAATGCCGCTGGCGTGCCGGAAATACAAATCCGTTTCGCTCACCCCGAGAATCGTGACGCGACGGTAGGTCCGCGAGCCAACCTTGATCGAATTCAGTTTGACTTCTTCCGCTGCCGTCAGGATCGAAGCCGGAATCAGCACCAGTGCCGCCAGCCACGCGAATCCGGTTCGGGCGCGCCGGATCGCTTTCTCTCCTGCCGTCAGTTTTGGTGCGATGGAGCGATTCGCGTTCACGCAATCAATCGGAATACTTTGCCAGCAGACCGGCCACCCCGTCGGCGCTCAGGTAGCCAGGATGACCTTCGAACCGGACGATGCCCTTGGGGTCAATCAGCATCGCGTGTGGAATGCCCCGCACTTCGACCGCGCGCTTCATGGTTGTTTCGGTGTCAATCGCCACGTAGTAATCAATTTTCGGCGACTTCATTTCGCGGACCTCGCTTTCCGTTTCATCGCTCAACCCGACGATGACCAGCCGGTCCTTGAACTTGGCGTGCAGGACGTTCAGTTGGGGAATGGAGCGCCGGCACGGGCCGCACCACGTCGCCCAGAAATCAATCAGCAGGAACTTGCCCGCGTAATCCGGCTGGGCGGTCAGCCATTTCTCCACGACGAACCGCGGCGCCGGCTGGTTGCGAAACGAACGCGCGTGAATTTCACGAACGGCAATGTCGCCTGGTGTGACTGCCTCCTCGGAGGTGTTCTTCATGGTTGCGGACGCCGGACGGGGCGTGGGCTTCGCGCTCAGGACTTGATTGCGGTACGCCATACTGGCCTCGGCCTGTTTCTTTTCGAATGCGCCTGCCTTGGCCGCGTCGTAGCCAAAACGCTTCTGCAAATCCGGATCGAGGTTCTTCAGCTTCGCGTTGCCCATGCCGCGTGCGTGCGTGAAATAGATGTCCGTGGAACTATTGTTGAGGACTGTCACATTGCTATAAACTTCGCTGCCCACCTTGAGCACGGGCAATTTAACGTCAGCGTGAGCGCCCAGCGCTGCTGCCAGCAACCCGGCCACTATGGAAGCTCTCAATTTCATCGTATGCGTATGCCTCGCGGAGGCGCGTTTGGCAAGCACGGACGAAAGTTCCAAGCTCCAAACTTAAAGCTCAAAGGAAGTTACAATTCAAAAAAGAATTTCCGGTGGTGGCGAATTCGGGCCATTTGAGCCTGCCCCTTTCCAATTCGCTCGAGCTTCGAACTTTGAGTTTGGAGCTTTGCGCCGGGCTATTTGTTGAAGCGAAAATTCGTCAGGTCGTAATCCTGCATCACGTATTGTTTGAGTTCGAGACGTTGCTTGCCGGCCCGCTTGGCCTCCGTCTCGCCACCCGCCGCGATGAAATCCGCGAAACTGATGATTTCCGCACGGATGAAACCCTTCTGAATGTCCGAGTGAATCGTGCCGCCCGCTTCCCACGCCGTCTGCCCTTTGCGAATCGGCCAGGCGCGGTTCTCCTTGCCGCCCACGGTGAGGAAGCTGATGTAACCGGCTTCGGCAAACGCGCGCACCATCAGCGCATCGGCGTTTTCCAAGTGGCCTGCGTCTGCCACGGTCACCGGCTTGTTCGTGTGGAAGTTGTGCGCGGTGACGCCCTGCATTTCCTCCGGACTCAGCCCGGCCTGGAAAACGGTGCGTTCGGCTTCGAGATTCGTTTTGATCTTTTCCAACGCGGCTTTCTCGGCGGCGGAGGGTTCGCGGCCAAGCCGCGTCTCCACAAATTCAAGGTCCTGCAAGATCAAATCCGGCAGCCGGTCGCGCGACACCACGATGGCATCGGCTTCGAGCGTGGCGTCCTCGCCCACCACGTCCACCTGCGCGTAGGTTTTCTTCTTGGCCTCGACCAGTTTGTCCGCCTGGTCCAGGCGCGGGTCTTTGAGGTTGTGCTTGCCCACCGGAATGCCGGGGACGCCGACGACGGAAATTTTCATTGCGCGGGAGTATGGAGCGTCCGTTTCACCGGGCAAGACTTTCGGCGGCGGCGCGCGGAATCTTCTTGAAGCCGCGTGACTCGAATGTCTCAGTCTGCCCGCCATTCTTTCGCAGGATGAACGCTGCCATTCCGGGCTGTGATTCCACCAGCGCCAGCCCGCGCTCGATGCCGAGCACGCTTACGGCGGTCGCGAAGCTGTCCGTGGCGGTTGCGCTTTTTGCGATGATCGTGATTTGCAATCGCTCGGTCAGCCCGACACCTGTGCGCGGGTCCACGATGTGCGAGTAGCGCTTTCCGCCAATCTCAACGAACTGCTCCGTGTCGCCGGAAGTTGAAGCCGCCGCGTTGCGAAGCAGGAGCGTTTTGGCAAGTGGCGGTTCTTCCGCATGTGGTAGGGACGCGGTGGAACGCGTCCCTACCAGATCACCGATGCCCACGCGCCATCCGCGCCGGCCCGGTGGCGGATCGCCCGCGGCAACGTCGCCGCTCGCCGCGATCAACGCGCGCGGCAGACCGCGACCCTTCAAAACCTCCAGCGCCTTGGTTGCCGCGCAGCCTTTGCCAATCCCGCCTAGGTCCAGTTGCATGTCCGGCACGGTGAGCGTGACGGTCTGGTTCCGTGCATCCAGTCTGAGCTTCCGGTAACCCACCGACTCGCGCGCGTGAGCGAGCATTTCAGGAGGCGGCAAAGTTTCCGTGCGCCGGGCACGCCGCCACAAGCGCACCAACGGGCCAACCGTGACGTCGAACGAGCCGTCGGAAAGTTCCGCCAGACGCTGCGATTTTTGCAACACGTCAAACAACTCGT
>CAYIOH010000367.1:0-4690 GCA_964364975.1 uncultured Bifidobacteriaceae bacterium | reverse complement strand
CCGAAAGCATCGCGCTGGTGGGCGACGGCGCTTCGCTGTGCGCGTCGGGCAGCCACGTGTGCATCGGGGCGAGCCCGGCCTTGGTGCCGTAACCGACCAGCACGAAGACGAACGCCAGCTTGATCAGCCGCTGGTCGAGTTGCCCGGCGACAGACATGAAATGCGACCAGTTGAAGCTGGGCAATTTTCCCGACTCGACTTGGCCAATTGCCGCCGCATACGTGAACACCGTTCCGAACAAGGCCAGCGCCAATCCCAAACTGCCAAGGATGATGTATTTCCAAGCGGCTTCGAGCGAAGTCCGGCGATTGTAGAGCGCGACCAGCAACACAGATGACATCGCCGTGGCTTCCAGCGCAAACCACATCACGCCGAGATTGTTTGCCAGCACCACCAGGAACATGCCGGTGGCGAACAATGGCGTCAGCACGAAGAATTCCTTCACGCGACCGGGCGTCACTGCTTTGGCGACGAGGTCGCGGCGGAAATAGCGGCCCGCGTAGAGCGATGCGCTCAACGAAACCACCGAGATGAGCAACACCATCCACACGCTCAAGGCGTCGGCGTAAAGAAATTCCTTCCATTCGGTCACGGTGCTCCGCGCCAGCACTTGCGGGAGCAGCCGGACTCCCAGCGCCAGCACGATGGCGAAAGCCAGCACGTTCAGCCATTCCATCGCGCGCCGCGACCGCACAAACAAACACAGCAGCCCGGCGAACAGCGGAATGAGAGGGATTGGCGTCAGCAGCAGCATCGCGTCATCCTCTCAACTGCGTAAGCTTGCTGGTGTCCATCGAAGAGAACGATTCGCGGATGCGATAGACCAGGATGCCCAGCACCATCACCGCCACCATCACGTCGAAGAAAATCCCCAATTCCACCACCAGCGGCATGCCGTAGGTGGTGAGCGCCACGGCGGCGAGCATCACGCCATTTTCCACGGTCAGCAGCGCGAGCACTTGGGAGATCGCCTTCCGGCGATTGATCATCAGAAAAAATCCCGTGAGCAGCAGCGTGATGGCGATGGCCAGCGTGTTGTTGCCGAGTTTCTCCAGCGTGGTGAAGGGACGCGCGACAATGTAGCCCAGCAACGTGAGGCCGCCGCAAATGAGCATCGCGGTCGGCGCGTTGATCAGCGGTTCAATCTCCTCAACGATGTTGATGCGACGAACCAGACGGGTGAGCAGCCGCGGTAGGAAAATGACCTTTCCAATGAGCGTCAACACCACCACCCAATAAACATGCGTGGCGTTGTAATAGTATGCGACGATGGCAGCGATGGCGGCGAGCATGAACGATTGCAACGCGAACAGTCGGATGTTCGTCAGCAACATGCGCTGCACGACCAGCAGCAATTGCAGTACAAGCATGATCGCGGCGCACAAGGTGATGAGCTGTGATCCGACTTCGTGTGTGGGTGAGTTCATGGTCATTGAAAGAGGAACGTGGACAGTAGCGCCAGCGTGGCGAGTACGAATGCCGCGCTCAACAGGTCGGGCACCCGGAAGAGGCGCAGCTTGGCATTGACGGTTTCGACCACCACCACCGCGCCGGACAACACAACAATTTTGAATAGGAATACCCCGAACGCCAGGCCGAGCGACGCCATTGAGCCGTCCACCGCGAGACCAAACGGCAGAAAGACATTGACGAGCAGTGCCATCAACACGAGTTGCTTGATGGACGCGCCCCATTCCATGAAGGCGAGGTAGCGGCCAGAATATTCCAGCAGCATCGCCTCGTGGATCATCGTCAATTCCAAGTGCGTGGCGGGATTGTCCACAGGGATGCGCCCCGTCTCGGCCAGCAGCACGATGAACAGCGCCGCGAATGCCATGAGATGCGCCGGGTTGAGCAGCTTCATGCTCGAGCCTTGCCCGGCTGCGACGATATGGCTGAGGTCGGTGGACCCCGCCGTGATGGCGACGGTGAAGATCGCCAGCATCAACGCCGGTTCGGCGATGGCGGAAATGGTCATCTCACGGCTGCTGCCCATGCCGCCAAACGCGCTGGCCGGGTCGAGTCCGCCCAGTGCCAGGAAAAACCTGCCTAATGCCAGCAGGCCGATGACCGCCAGCGCGCCGCCAAACAAACTCAGCGGCGCTTGCGTGGTCAGCATCGGCACCATCAATCCCACCAGCAGCGAACTGATGAAGACCACGTACGGCGCCGCTGAGAACACCCACGAGGCGTGCTCGGAGATGACCATGTCTTTGCGAAGAAATTTTACGATGTCGAAGTAGGGTTGCCAGATGCGAGGACCGCGGCGGTTTTGCAGCTTGGCTTTCCAATTCTTGATGCAACCGCTGACCAGCGGAGCGAGCAGCAGCAGCAGCAGCGTTTGCAGCACGATGGCAATGGGGTCGAGGTTCATAACGCAAATAACAGCAGCAACAGCAGCGTGATGAAGATGTAAATGAGGTATGCCTGAATGCTGCCCGCCTGTAGGGCGCGCATCCGGCGCGAGAAGCGCAACACCATCCGGTTCAGCAGGCGATAAATTCGCGTCTCAAACACTTCCTCTACGTGAGCTTCAAAGCGGAGAGTCTTGGTGAAGTACGGCGAGTAGTCGTATTCGCGTTGCACTTCACGACGCGGACGGAAGAGCGCCTTGAAGATCATCCGGATCGGTTTCGAGAATCCGGTGGCGGTGTATTCCATGTGTGGTGTCAGGCCCTTGAGACCGCAGTCCCAAGTCGGGCCAATGCGAATCTTCGAGTCGCGCGCTAACACCACCCACAGTATGAATGGCACAGACAGCAGGCACACGCCCAGCACCGCGATGCCGAGCGTTGAGACCGTGCCGCCGGCGGACACAGCCCCGGAAAGCACAAGACCATTTTCCGTGCTGAGTTGATTCGAAATCTGGTGGCTGGTGAGTTGTTGCGTCACCGGATCCAAGAGACGCAGGAACACGGTCGGAAACAGGCCGAGGAAAACGCAAACGGCGGTGAGCAGGCCCTGGCCCAGCAACATCGTCGGCGACGCTTCGTGCGCTTGCGCAGCGTGCTCGCTACGCGGTTGCGCGAGGAACGTAATGCCGAACGCCTTCACGAAGCACGCCGCTGCCAGTGCGCCGGTCAGGGCCAACATCGCACCGCTGAGCGGAAACATGAGTCGGAAGAGGCTCGTGGTCGTTCCGAACCCTTGCAGCAGCGATTGGTAAGTAAGCCATTCGCTGACGAAGCCGTTGAGCGGCGGCAGCGCGGAGATGGCCACGGCGCCGATGAGAAAGAAGAAGGCGGTCTTGGGCATCCGTTTGGCCAGCCCGCCGAGATGCTCCATGTCGCGCGTGTGCGTGGCGTGCAGCACGGCGCCCGCGCCGAGGAACAGCAGGGCCTTGAACATCGCGTGGTTGATGGTGTGATACAGACCCGCGATCAGCGCCAGCGTTGCCAGCAGCGGATGGCCGCTGTGCAGGAACAGCAGCGCCGCGCCGAAGCCCATGAGGATGATGCCAATGTTTTCAATGCTGTGGTAGGCGAGCAGGCGTTTGAGGTCGTGTTGCATCAATGCGTAGAGCACACCGAGCACCGCGGACACGGTCCCGACGGTGAGCACGGTTGCCCCCCACCACATCGGCGGCGCGCCAAGAAAATCGAAGAACACGCGCGTCATGCCGTAAATGCCCGTCTTGATCAACACACCGGACATGAACGCCGAGATGTTGCTGGGTGCAACCGGATGCGCCGCCGGCAACCACGTGTGCAACGGCACGATGCCCGCCTTCACGCCGAAGCCGACGAGGAACAGGAGGAACGCGGCGTTGCGCGGACCGGGCGACATCTTTTCGCCCAACGCGTGGAAATTCTCGAATGAGTAAGCGGCCGGGCCGTAGTCGCCTGAGGCCTGGCCGAAGGCCTGAAACAGCAGCAGAAAGCCAAGCATGATGCAGCCCGTGCCGATGTGCGACATGACGAAATAGAGCACGCCCGCGCGGCGCGTTTCGTCCTGCTCGTGCTCGAAACTGACCAGGCAATAGGCAGTCAGCGCCATGATCTCCCACGCGATGAGAAAGAAAAATGCGTTGCACGCGGTGAACACCAACGTCGTCGCCAAAAGCAGCGCGTTGTAAAACGCGCCCAGCACCCCGACGCTCTTCCGGCCATAGAAGCCGCGCACGTAGCCGAGCGAAAAAATGGAAATCGCCAGCGCCACCACCGACAGCACCAGCACGAAAAAAGCGCCCAAGGCATCCAGCCGCACCGCGAACTGCACGTAGGGAATCAGTGGCGGCAGCAGATTAAAGCTCACCGTCTGCGAGGCGGATCCACCCAGCAAGAAAGCCAGCGCCGCGCCGATACCCGTCAGTGCCGACGCCGACGCCAGGCCAAACGCCAGTCCGTTGGCGGCTTTCTCGTGGCGGAGGCAGAGCAGGCCACAGAAACCTCCGAGCACATAACCTCCGAGCGCCAGACTGAGCAGGAAGTTGGAAAGATTTTCCATGGCAACAAATGGGTCGGGTTCAGTCGGGACCGCACGCCCGGAGCCAACTCTCATGAAGGAGGAGGCTTACGGAAAGATTTGTTGCTCGGCAGGCGGAAGTCATTGGTCGGATTCCTTGGTTACAGTAGAAACTTTGGACCGGGGCGGCAAGGTCGTTGTTCGGCTCGCGGCGCGCCCAAGCGCTTCGTCGGCCCGCTTGAATGCTTGGGCGATTTCCTGCCGCGCATTTTCCAGCTTGAGCATG
>CAYIOH010000366.1:0-4694 GCA_964364975.1 uncultured Bifidobacteriaceae bacterium | reverse complement strand
CGGACATTGCATCGGTGAGGTCACCACCTGAGCGCGGGTCGCGCGGTTGTGTGGGCTTACTGCCCAGGCGCTCAACGTAAGGGCCGCGCCGCGAGGGTTGCGTCCGCCCACGCCTGTGCTCGCCGGGAAAGCGCCTGCCCGTAATTCATTCCGCGCGAAAAACGCGTTTCGCACTGCGTTGAACGGGCCATACCACGAGAGAATATCATCGAGGAACAACCATGTCCGCCGCACGTCTTTCACGGTCATTCCCGCGAGTCCGAGCGCGGCCTCGAGGTTGTCTAACGTTTCGCGCGCCTGGCCGGGGGCGGCGGCCCTCGCACGAACCGGGCCGATGTCGCCGAGCAGGCAGTGCTTCGCTTCGCCGTCGTCGAACGTTCGACCGATGATCCGTCCTTCGCAAGTCAACGTTTGAACTGGCGCGCCGCCGATCGCGTGAATCTGCATTCCCGCGATGGGAGCGCCCGTGCAACTGTCGCCCTCCACCCAGGTGACCGGCCAATTCACCTCGCCGAGGCACCGGCGCATCGCGTCCACGGTCCCGGCATGTGCGTTTATTGGGCCGAACACGAAATGTCGGACCACGGTGGCCCTGTTCTCCTCCAGAACGTTGGCGAGACGGTCCATCAGTTCGCCAATCGAATCACCGCTCTTTGCCTGCAGGCTCAAGTGCAACTCGCGGATGGGCGGGTGTTCGAACGCCACGAAAGCCATTCCGGGGCGCCGCTGCCAACGCAGTTGCGCCGATGCGTTCGAAGAATGTGGACCGAGTGGTGCGGCGATTGCCGGGGCGGGGTGCGTCATTAGAAAGCGTGTCTTCGTGTTGTCAGTTGTCCGCCGCGGCACGGGTCAATCGTGCCGGCAGTTTGCCGCAGCGGCCCGGGGTTGTAACCCGGCGCTTCCGCCGGGCGTCCGGACTATTGTAACAGATGAGAAGCATAAAACGTGCTGTAGGTTACAGTTGGTTTGAACTAATGTTTTGTCGGACGCGTTGGCCCTTCGCGGGGCGGGCTGAAAATCGCCGCCTTCCATCCAACAAAAAGTCAGGCGGCATCGCTTCTGGCAATAACAATATGCGTCCGTTGAAAATGTTGAATCCAGCCACCGCCCTGATGGGTGGTCTGCTTTGCCTGTGCGCCCTGGCGACGATCCCCCGCTGCGCAGCGACCGGAGCGATGTCCAGTCCGTTTGAAGCTCAGATAGCCCTGACCGCCGAGAGTGAGATAGACAAACTGGTTCTCAACCAGTTAAAGCAGTTGAATCTTCAGCCGGCCAACCTTTGTTCCGACGCGGTGTTTCTGCGGCGGGCCTATCTGGACGCCATTGGCACGCTTCCCACCGTGCAGGAAGCCAGCGACTTTCTGCTGAGCCGCGAGCCGAATAAGCGCGCCGCGCTTATTGATCGCTTGCTGGAGCGCGAGGAGTTTGCGGATTACTGGGCGATGAAGTGGAGCGATCTGCTGCGGGTGAAGGCGGAATTTCCCATCAACCTCTGGCCTAATGCCGCGCAGGCTTATCACCGCTGGATTCGCACCTGCATCAAGGACAACAAACCTTACGACCAGTTCGTCCGTGAGCTGCTGACCGCCAGCGGCAGCAACTTCCGCGTGCCGCCGGTCAATTTTTATCGCGCCATGCAGAACCGCGAGCCGCAAGGTATCGCGCAAACCGTGGCGTTGACTTTTATGGGAGCGCGGGCGGAGAGTTGGCCGAAGGATCGGCTGGCGGGCATGGCGGGGTTCTTCTCGAATGTCGGCCACAAGTACACGGCGGAGTGGAAGGAGGAAATTGTCTTCTTCGATCCCGGGGCGAGCAACGCCGCAACGGAAGCGGTTTTCCCTGACGGAAAAAAAGTTTCATTGCCCCCGGACCGCGACCCGCGCGAAATCTTTGCCGATTGGTTGATTGACAGCAAGAATCCGTGGTTCACCCGCAACATCGCGAACCGGGTCTGGGCCTGGCTGGTCGGGCGCGGAATCATTCATGAGCCGGACGACATCCGCGCCGACAATCCGCCCAGTCACCCCAAACTGCTCGCTTATCTGGAAGTCGAACTGGAGTCATCGCACTACGACTTGAAGCATCTTTACCGGCTGATTCTGAATTCCAAGACATATCAACTCTCTTCCATTCCCGGCAGCGATGATCCGCAAGCCACGACCAATTTTGCCTCCTATCCCTTGCGCCGGTTGGACGCGGAAGTGTTGATTGACACGCTGTGCCAGATCACCGGCTCGACGGAGAAATACACGAGCGCCATTCCCGAACCGTTCACTTTCATTCCCGAAACGCAGCGCTCGATTGCGTTGCCGGACGGCAGCATCTCGAGTTCATTCCTCGAAATGTTCGGGCGGCCATCGCGCGACACCGGGCTGGAATCTGAGCGCAATAATCGCCCCACCGCCGGCCAGCGATTGCACCTCTTGAATTCAAGTCACGTTCAGCGCAAGATCGAACAGAGCCGCGTGGTCCAGAACCTCGCGCAATCCAAGACCAGTCCGCGCGAGCTGATCGGCGGGCTTTATCTCGCGACGCTCTCGCGGTTTCCGACGGAGGAGGAGTTGAAAATCGTGAGCGCCCATTTTGAGTCCGGCAAGGTGAACCGGCGGGAAGCCGCCGTGGATCTTGTCTGGGCTTTGGTCAACGGCACAGAGTTTCTCTATCGGCATTGATTTGAAAACGAAAGGCCAGTTCAAAACATGAACACAAAACCAAGTTCAGCCGACCGGTCGCAGCGTCGCGATTCAGCGCGCGTGATTTCCAGCTTGGGCAGCCTGCCTCTTTCCCGGCGCGAAGCGATGCGCCGTTGCCTCTTCGGCACGGCCGGCTTGTTGCTGGCCGATGGCTGGGGACTTCACGCGCTGGCCGCCACCCGTCCCGCCAAAGCCAAATCGGTCATTCAAATCTGGATGTGGGGCGGCCCGTGCCACCTGGACACGTTCGATCCGAAACCTGCTGCCGGTTATGATTATTGCGGTCCGCTGGACAAGCCCATCGCTACCAATGTGGACGGGATCATGATTGGCGAACTGCTGCCGTCACTCGCCAAACAAGCCGACCAGTATTCCATCATTCGCAGCATGACCCACGGCAATAACGGCCATGAAACCGCGTCCTACATGGTCCAAACCGGGCGGGCGTCCGGCGGGCGCGATGTCTATCCCAGCGTCGGCGCGGTCACGTCATTGTTCAAAGGTTACGACGCCGGCTACTCCGGCTTGATTCCGCCTTACATTGTGCTGACCGAACCGCAGGGGCGATTTTCCGAAGCGGGCTTTCTGGGTTCACGCTTCAAACCTTTTGCCACGGGCGGCGATCCGGCCGCGCCCCGGTTCATGGTGGAAGGCGTCGTGGCTCAAGGAATCTCTGATGAACGACAAAAATGCCGGCGCGAATTGCTCCACCAATTGAACACGCTCGGTCGTGCGATGCAGGGCGATGCGTCGTTGAAGGCGCTCTATCAATCCGAGGACCAGGCCTATGAAATGATCCTGGGCGACGCGGGCAAGCTGTTCGATCTCTCGCAAGAGAAGGACGAGTTGCGCGACCGTTATGGCCGCAACACTTTCGGGCAATCCTGCCTGATGGCGCGGCGGCTGGTGGAGAAAGGCGTGCCCTATGTCACGATCAACTACAAAGGTTGGGACACGCACAAACAGCATTTCCAAATCATGCGCCGGAAGTTGCCGGAGATGGACAAGGGCCTCGCGACTTTGCTCCGGGATTTGAAGGAGCGCGGCCTGCTGGACAGCACCATCGTCTGGTGGAGCGGCGAATTTGGCCGGACGCCGAAGGTTCAGTGGGAAGCGCCGTGGAATGGCGGACGCGGGCATCACGGCCAGGTCTTCTCCGCCGTGGTCGCGGGCGGCGGATTCAAGGGTGGCCACGTGATCGGCGCCTCGGACGCGAAAGGCGACGAGGTGAAGGATCGCCCCGTGCATCCGGTGGACCTCATCGGCAGCATGTACGAACTGCTCGGCATTGATCCCGGCGCGAAGCTGCCGCATCCACTGGGCGAGGACGTTCGCGTGATTCCCACGGTGGCCGAGGCCGGGAAAACCGGTGGACGCTTGAAGGAAATCATGTGAGCCGGGGTTGCAAGTCATGAGTCCATCCCGCATGACCGCCGTAGCGCAGGTTTCCAAACCTGCTGTGTCGCCGACTTCCAAGTCGGCGGGCGCAGGAGCTTCGGTGGCCTGCGGGTTTGGAAACCCGCGATACAGCAGACTTGGAAGTCTGCGCTACATTACCGCCGGCCTTGTCGCGCTCGCATTCGCAGTAATCGCCCGCGCCCAACCCACGCCGCGCATCGGCTACGTTTATCCCGCCGGTGGCCGGCAGGGCGCAACCTTTCAAGTGACCATCGGCGGGCAGTCTCTCGACGGCGTCACCAATGTGTTCGTTTCCGGCGACGGGGTTCAAGCCGCGGTGGTGGATTTCAACAAGCCGATGCCGCAGGGGCAGTTCAATAACTTGCGGGACAAGCTCCGGGAATTGCAGGACCGGAAGGCTGCCGCGCGCCGGTCGCCCAACTCCACCAACGTCTGGACCGCCGCGGACGAAAAAACAGTCGCCGAAATCCGCGAGAAAATTCTCAAGAATCCGCCCAATCGCCAAGGCAATCCCGCCATCGCCGAAACCGCCACCCTCCGCGTCACCATGTCCACGAACGCCGAGCCGGGCGAGCGCGAGAT
>CAYIOH010000365.1:0-4716 GCA_964364975.1 uncultured Bifidobacteriaceae bacterium | reverse complement strand
AGGCCGTGATGGGACAGCCTCCAACGTTACTTGGACGACCAACCGATTCGGCCAACCTAACATGGCCCTGCGATTCGATGGCACTAGCAGCTACATCAATATTCCAGGAACCGAACACCTCCACCTTATTGCCGGTTCCCTGACGATTAGTGCCTGGGTCCTGATTACCGGCAATCAGGAGCAGCCAGTCATTGTGGGCAAGCACCCGTGTTCGGGTGCCAGCGGGTTCCTGCTGATGGTGATGAACAACCGATTCCTACTCGGCCTTAATGGATTACAGTATGTGTGTCAGAGTCCGCAATCCTATACGGACGGACTATGGCACCATGTGGCAGGGGTCTTTGACGGGACTTCGCTTTCGCTTTACGTCGATGGTTACTTGGTCGCGACTCAACAAGGGGGATACGATCTCAGCAACACCAGTACCATCCAAATCGGAGCGCTGACTTGTAATCCTGTAAATTATTTTAGTGGGCAGATTGATGACGTGCGCATTTACAATCGTGCTCTTACGATTGGAGAAATTCGTTTATCCTCGATTTCCGGCACGGTTACATATAGCGGATCGCGAACTGGTCTGGTTTGGGTTGTTGCCACGAATATGGCTGGCATAAAGTTCGTAACCACCAATGCTGCACCAGGAAATTACTCGATTACTGATCTGGTCACCTTTACGAACTACTGGTTAACGGCGTTCCGCGACAGCAACGGTAACGGCACAAACGATTACAGCGACTCCAGCGGAACGTATCCCGGGAGTCCGATTTATCTTACGAACGATGTATCCGGCATCAACATTACCCTATTCGATCCCTCCCTTGATACCGATGGTGACGGGATGCCCGATTGGTGGGAAAACGATCATGGGCTTAATTACTTAAACGCAGCGGACGCAGTGATTGACGCCGATGGTGATGGATTACCAAACGTTTTGGAGTTCAGAAAGGGAACAAATCCCAATGAGGCAGACTCTGATGGTGACGGGTTGAGTGACGCGGTGGAGCTTTTCATGTACCACACAAATCCAAACGCCAAGGATACCGATGGCGATGGCGTCGAGGACGCAGTTGAACTGGCTTCTGGGCGTGACCCGACGCTCATCGGCATGAAGTATTATTACGACCGCATTGATCGGTTGGTCGGGGCTGAATATGAGAAAGGACTTTCCATCGGGTATCAATACGATGGGAATGGAAACAAGCTGCGTGAGGTTTGGCTAACCCGGGATCAAAGCACGAATGGCTTGCCCGTCCTCTGGAGATTCTTGAATGGTCTTTCCATCACAAATTCCACTGGCACTAACGGAGCTTACGCGGACGCGGACGGCGACGCTTGGTCGAATTATCAAGAGTGGAAAGCGGGCACCAATCCACTCGATACGAACAGCGTTCCCGGAACTAATGTTTTGCAGACTGCACCCATTGCCGCCGTGCTGGCTTCCACCAATTTGCTCGGCAGCTTGGCCATCATCACCAATCGTCTGTGGGACGCCGAGGGCAACGCTTCGACTCCGTATTTGCAATATCAACTGACCGGTTCAACCAATTGGCAGGATACCACGCTCGTCATGCTCGATGGTGCGCCTTACTCCACAAACAGCCGCGTCGCCGCGCCGCCCGGCGGAACGAATCACATTCTCGTTTGGGACGCGCTGACCAACCTTGGCGCGGGGGTGATCACGAACGTCCTTCTACGTGCCCGCGCCCAAGACATCACGCTCTTGGGCGATTGGTCCGGCGGCACCCCATTCACCGTTCAAACGACGGTCAACCCAGACAGCGACAGTGATGGGATACCGGACGCATGGGAGATTCAGTTTTTCGGCAGCACCGCAGCAAATCCGAACGATGATCCAGACGGCGACGCTTTCAAGAACTGGCAGGAATACATTGCCGACACGATTCCGACCAACAGCTTGTCCTACCTGCACATCAGCGGCGCGACTCTGTGGCCCGATGGCTTCACGATTGACTGGCAGGGAGGTATTCAAGCCACCCAATATCTCCAGCGGTTGGACGACTTGAATACGAATTTCTGGCTGAACGTCTCGACCAGCCTCCCACCCACGCCCATTTCCGGCAGCTTCACGGACGCGCTCGGCACGAACGCCATCCAATTCTATCGAGTAAAGGCGGCGAGGCCGTAATTGTTACGGATTTTTTTGACATCGTAAGAATGGCCGATTTGTCGTCGTAAGGTTTTTGGGTGTTACAGTCGGCGCGTGACTTCCCGGCGCGCGACGCCCAAACTCCGCCCATGACGCACAAGATGTCGCTGCTGCAAACGGTTTGCCCGGGCCTGACGATCATGGCCCTGCTCGGCCTCGCCCACCCGGCGCTGCCGTCGGAGGGCAATCAACCGCCCGCGCGGAAATACTCGAACGTCGAACGGCTCGCTTTGCCGCGGCTCAAGGCCGCCCACGAAGACGTGCTGAAGTTGCGCACGCAGCGCACCGTCATCCCTCCCCTGCCCGGCCTGAACGACTACCGCTGCATCCTCCACGCCCATGCCGACGATTCCGATCACACGGGCGGCACGCTGCCCGAGATGCTCGCGGACGCGAAGAAAGCCGGCATCAGCGCCATCCTGCTCACCGACCATTTCCGGCCCCCGCGCGATTTCATCGAAGGCCGCTGGCGCGGACTCAAGGACGGCGTGTTGTTCATCCCCGGCTCCGAAATCCGCGGCTGCCTGCTGTATCCGGAAGCGTCGGTCCTCGACAAAATGGACAAACCGTTTCCGGATTTATTGCAGGCCGTGACCGCCGGCGACGGGATGATGTTTCTCTCGCACGTCGAGGAGCGGACGGAATTTTCCATGACCGGACTGACCGGGTTGGAAATTTACAACCGCCACTGGGACGCGAAGAAAGACATGGCGTCGCTCATCGCCCTGGCGATGAAGCTCACCGACCCAAAGCAACTGGCGGAACTTGAAGAAGCCGTGCGGCTCTACCCGGATGAACTGCTCGCCTTCCAATGCGACTACCCGCAGGTCTATGTGGACAAGTGGGACGCGGGAACAAAGTTGCTCCGGCTCACGGGCATTGCCGCGAACGATTGTCATCACAACCAGGTCTTCGTGGTGAAGATGGTGGATGAGGAGACGGTGCTGCTCGGCACGGCTGTGGACAAGGATGACGAGATGCGAAAAATCAAGGCGGAGTCGCGACCGGGCATCACGGAAATGACCAAGGGCCGCAAGCCGGGCGACATCCTCGCGCGGGCAGACCTTGATCCCTATTATCGCTCGTTCTGGAACAGCAGCACCCACGTCCTCGCGCCCAGACTCGACGAACCAACGCTGCGCGCCGCGCTCAAGGCCGGCCACGCCTATGTGGCGCACGATTGGATGTGCGAAGCAACCGGGTTCCGGTTTGAAGCGCTCAACGCCGACGGCAAGCCCGCCGGGATCATGGGCGACGAACTCAAGTACGCCGACGGCCTAAAGTTCGGCGCGCAACTCCCGCTGGCTTGTCAGACGCGACTGCTGCGCAACGGCGTTCAAGTGGCGTCAACCGCCGGCAAGGATCGCGTGGAGTTTCCCCTGAAAGAACCCGGCGTGTACCGCCTCGAAGCGTGGCTCACCGTGGACGGCGAACCGCGACCGTGGATTTTCGCCAATCCAATTTACTTGCGCTGAACCGGGCGAGCTTTCCCTTAACTGAAAACAAACTTCTGTTTTCCGCACCACAACCGCCGCGTGGGTTTGGGCAGCTTGATCTCCGGCACGTCTAATCCTAAATTCCGCAGTTGGATTCATCCGCAGATTACACAGATTCCGCAGATGGAAGAAGTTCTGGAAGAAAAAGATCTGTTCGTTGCTTCACCTGCCCGCCGTGCTCGCGCCCGTCGCGGCAGGCAAGGCGAATGCAATTTTGCGATGCAACCTTCTGATTTCCAGAAAACAATCTGCGTTCATCTGCGTTCATCTGCGGATTATCGGTTAATCCCACCTGTTTTGGAACTTGCCTTTGGGATCACCCTTATGTAATCCAAGTCACAAAAACCACCTCAACCCCATGAACTTGAAACTGCTCACCCTCCTGTTTTGTCTGCTGGCTTCCGTGTTCGATGCCGCCGCTGCTTTTCGCGCCGGCATTGCCATCCGCAATGTCACTCCCGACCCGTTGTTGCCGGTGAGCGGCGGGGTCGGCCCAGGGCACCCAGCCACGCGAAAACAGGGCGAACTGACGGTGCGCGCGCTCGTCTTCGAGCAGGAAGGCGCGCGCGTGGCGATTGTGAGCGCGGATTTCCTGGGGTTCCCCGCCACGCACGGCAACCGGGTGCGAGCGGCGGTCAAAGGCATTGCGCCTGAGAACATGCTGCTCGGCGCCACGCTGCTGATGCTCCCCCGCCTGCTCATCGACGCGAGCTTTCGCATGCGACTGATCGAACACCATGTTGACGATCCGGTGGTGCGCTCATTTTGGCGCAACGAGTATGCCGGCTATAACGTCGGCTTCCGCAATGAAGCTGTTGCCCCCATCCAGAACAAGATCGGCAAGGCGCTGATGGTGCCGGCCTTGCGCAATATGCTGGCGCAGCCGAAGAGCACCATCACCTTGCGCCGGCTGATCGACGAAGGCGCCATTGTGATCTGCAATCTCTCGAAAGGGCGCCTGGGCGAGAGCACGGCGCACCTGCTCGGCGCGCTGTTGACCACGGCGTTCGCGCAAGCGGCCCTGTCGCGCGCCGACACGCCCGCCACCGAACG
>CAYIOH010000364.1:0-4722 GCA_964364975.1 uncultured Bifidobacteriaceae bacterium | reverse complement strand
CTTCGATCCACGCGGGCGGACTGCGTTATCACGGCATGTCGCCGATGGTCAGTCACGCGCTCAAGCTGGGACTGATTGAAGCCGAAGCTTATCACCAGACGAAGGTATTCGAGCAGGCGACGCTGTTTGCCCGCTCAGAAGGAATCGTTCCTGCGCCGGAATCGGCCCACGCCATCGCCGCCGTGGCGGAAGAAGCCATCCGCGCGCGCGAAGCTGGCAAGAAGCGCGTCATTTTGTTCAACCTTTCCGGCCATGGTCTGCTCGACTTGAGCGCCTACGAAACTTATCTCACTGGAAAACTGCAGGATGTCTGAACCACAGAAACCAAAACCACAAACAACTGGAACACAAATGAAGAAACTCATTGCAACCTTGCTGTTGGCGGCCGTGTTTGCGGCGTCGCCGACCCGAGTATTGGCTCAACCCTCCGCCCACTATGTACCCGGCGTGGAAGGCATCAAAGGTTCGTCTCTCCCACCGCCCGGCGTGTACGTACGCGACTACAACGTCGTTTATTTCGCAGATCGCGCAAATGACTCTTCCGGGAACAAGCTCGTTGATCCGGGAGTCTTCATCTACGCCAACATCCCGCGCTTAATCTGGATCACGGATCAGAAGGTCCTCGGCGGTTACCTCGGCGTGGATGCGTTGATCCCGCTCCAGTACACCGACATTGACATCGTCAATAAGAGCACATTCGGCGCGGGCGATTTGTTCGCGGAGGCCACATTGTCTTGGCATGTGGACCAGGCGGACTTTTCCGTCGGTTACGGAGTTTGGGCGCCGACGGGTCACTCCTCCACCACGGACCCGACGCGTCCCGGCGCGGGGTTCTGGACGCACATGTTCACCGCCGGCATGACTTGGTACATGGACACCGAGAAAAAGTGGGCCCTCTCCGCGTTGAGCCGCTACGAGATCAACCATGAGAAGAAGGATACCGACTGGACGCCCGGCCAGGCTTACACGCTTGAGTGGGGATTGAGTTATGGGCTTCGGAAAACCGTGGACGTGGGCGTGGTGGGCTATTACCAGCAGCAGGTGACCAAGGACTCTGGTGCGGACTCCGACAGAGACAAGGTGGTCGCCATCGGCCCGGAGATCGTGATGTTCTGCCCCAAACTGGGCGTCTTCACCTCCATCCGCTACAACTACGAAGTGCTGGCGGAAGACCGGACGCAGGGCCACACGATTGCGCTGACGCTGACGAAGCGATTGTAGCTCGATTTGCCGAACGGCGAGAGTTCGTTGCGTGAACAATGAGACGACACTTGCCTGCCAAGCGGCGTCGCCCTGTTTTCACCTTGGCCCCGCAGGCCAGGGGACTTGTTCTCCATGCCCTGAGCCAAGGTTTTGACCCAAATCAAGACCAGCGGATCACGTTGGTTCAATAGTGCCGACGTAATTCGCCCGCGCCATGAACTCCGAGCCGGTCAAACTTGCGTTCAAGCATCTTTGCCTCTGGCTGGTGCTCGCGGGTGTGGTGTTGCTTCTGACCCTTCTGTTCAATTTCTTTGGGACACTGAGTTGTGCCGCCCTGACCGGCGTGATGTTGGGGGCGATCAAGCATCGGCGCTGGCTGACACTTCCGGTTTCGCTGGTGTTTCCGGGAGTCGTCTTCGCGCTCATGTACCTTTCGAAAGTCGAACTGGAAGGACAAAAGCGGATCGTCGTGCCGGCGTTGTGTTTCGGCATCTTTTGGATGACGTATCTTGTGACGTGCGTCATGGCTGTATCCGAAGGGAAGGAAGCGAGTTCGCGCCCTCAACCTGCCATCACTCCGGCGAAATCAATTGAGAAGCTGCGTCTCGATCAATTGGAGGGCCGATGGCGCTTCGAGTCAGCCGAACGGGACGGCCAAACCGAAAAGAAACTCATCGAGATCGCTGATGGCCGACTGGCTTTGACCGTACTCGACTCGAACGGGCGGGTACGCTTGCGCATGGAAGGCGGGGTCCGTTTGGAGGATTCAGCGCCAGCAAAGGTGCTGGTCGTCTCGACGGACAACAAGTCAAGTGGCGACGCCGGTTGAATGGCGTCTTCAGGGATGCTGCTCCAGGAATCGGTGAATTTCCTTCCGCGTCGGCACTGAAGGTTGGGCGCCCATGCGCGTGACGGAAATGGCGGCGGCGGCATTGGCGAAGCGGACGGCGTCACTCAGTGTGCGGCCTTCGCCCAGCGCCACGACCAGTGCGCCGTTGAAAATATCGCCGGCCGCGGTCGTATCCACGGGCTTCACCTTGAAGCCGGGCACAAGCTGGCGAACGTTCGCGCCGGCCACAAACGCACCCAGCGCGCCGAGCGTGAGGATCACGGTTTCGACGCCCCTGGCCAGGAGTTTGTCGGCGGCCCGGCCGGCGGCGCTGGCGTCGCTGACTTTGATGCCCGTGAGCAACTCGGCCTCGGTTTCGTTTGGGGTGAGAATGGAAACGAGCTTGAGCAGCTTGTCCGGCAACGGTCGTGCGGGAGCCGGGTTGAGGATAACACGAACGCCGGCCCTGGCCGCGAGTTCGGCGGTGGCTTGGACGGTTTCAAGCGGCGTTTCCAGTTGCATGATCACGGCGGTGGCGCCGGCAAAAGCCCGCTTCGCTTTCTTGACGTCGGCGGGCGAGAGACGGCCGTTCGCGCCGCCCGCCACGGCGATGCTGTTCTCGCCGTCCTTGGCCACGAAGATCAAAGCGACCCCCGAAGGCGCGGCTGGGTCGCGGACGATGTGGTTCACGTTGATGCCGTCGCGCCGGAAACCCGCGATGGCCTGGTCGCCAAACATGTCCCGACCGACTCGGGCAATGAAGGTGACCTTGCCTCCAGCGCGGGCGGCGCTGACGGCTTGGTTCGCGCCTTTGCCCCCGGCGGCGGTGACAAACTCACCACCCAGAATGGTTTCGCCCGGTCGCGGAATGTGGTCGAGCTTGATGATCATGTCGGTGTTGGAACTGCCGACAACGAGGATGTTCGGCTTCATGATGCGCGTGGCTTGGAGAGCCGGTGGCGGTAATAATCCAGGATGACTGCGGCGACGATGACGGCGCCCGTCACCAGACGTTTGATTTCGTCCTTCGCGCCCACCGACGCCAAGCCGGAGTTCAATACGGCGATGATGAGCACGCCAAAGAATGTCCGCACGACCGAACCGCGCCCGCCCATCAAACTCGTGCCGCCGATGACCGCCGCCGCGATGGCTTGCAACTCAAAGCCACTGCCGCCGTTCGGATTCGCCGACTGAAAACGTGACGTGTCTATGATCGCCGCCAGCGCCACCAGCAGGCCGGTGACGACGAACACCACCACCTTCACGCGGCGCGGATCAATGCCGCTGAGCCGCGCCGCCAGTTCGTTCGATCCCACGGCAAACATCTGCCGGCCAAAAACAGCGCCCGATAAAACTGCCTGTGCAGCCGCGACGACCAATAGCGCGAGCAGAAATGGCAGCGACAAACCGAGCACAGTCGCGCCTGCGATGCCTTCGATGGCCGAGCCGATGTATTGGGTCTGCGATTTCGTCAGCGCATGCGCACCGCCGCGCGCCATCTCCAACATGCCGAGCGTGACGATGAACGACGGCAACCGCCAGCGCATGGACACGAGTCCGTTGAACGCCCCGCACACCGCGCCCGCGCCCATTCCGCCGAGCACGGACGCCCAGAGCGGCCAATGCCATTGCGTCAGCGCCACACCCACCACCGCGCCGCACAAGCCCAGCACCGAGCCGACCGACAAATCAATCTCCGCGACGATGAGCACCCAGGTCATGCCGGTGGCGACGAGCATCGCGGCGGGTATCTGATTGGCGATGGTGCGGAACGTATCCGCGCTGAAGAAATGCTCCGCCTTGAGGCTGAAGACGAGGATCAGCAAACCCAGCGCGGCGACCAAGCCGAGGTAGTCGGCAAAGAGGCGAAGCCATTCCGGGCGTCGAGCGGACTGTGGCTGAGGGCTGGCCATCGGCTTGGGCTAAATCCGAAATCCGAAATCCGAAGTCCGAAGGAAATCCGAAAACCGAAAACCAAATTCCATTCGTTGCCACGTCGTCTTCGGATTTCGCATTTCGGGCTTCTTTCGGATTTCGGAATTCGAGCTTCGGGTTTCTACGCCGCTCATTTGTCGCCCAGCTTCTCCGCCGTGACCAAATCCACCGGCGTTTCGCGGTCCGCGGGCGCTTGCTTGGTCTTAAGCATGTCCAGCGCGTATTCGATGCCGAACACGGCCAACCGGTCCGCGTGCTGATCGGCCGTCGCCAGAACCTTGCCTTCTTTCAGCAGTTGCTGCATGGCGGCGATGTTGTCGAAACCGACGACCAGAATCTTGTCGAGCTTGCCCGCGGCGCGCAACGCCGCCACCGCGCCGAGCGCCATGCTGTCGTTCGCGCAAAGCACCGCTTTCAGGTCAGGATGTTCCGTCACCAGCGCGGCGACGACCTGGTTGGCTTTGTCGGTTTCCCAATAGCCGGATTGTGAGCTGACGATGTTCATGCCCGCGGCTTTCATCGCGTCCTCGAAACCGAGCCGGCGCTGGATGGCGTTGAACGCGCTGGGCGCGCCTTCGACGATGACCACCTTGTCCCCCGCCTTGAGTTTGGCGGCAAGAAAATCGCCCACGGCTTTCGCACCCTTGCGGTTGTCCGGGCCGACAAACGGAAACTTCGCGCCGCTCGCGGCCAGCACCGTGTCGTCGAACTTGTTGTCAATGTTCACCACGATGATGCCGGCGGCCTGCGCCTTC
>CAYIOH010000363.1:0-4726 GCA_964364975.1 uncultured Bifidobacteriaceae bacterium | reverse complement strand
ACGCGCTGCCGCGCGTCCTTGGGCAATTACCGATTTTCACACGTAATTGGTATGAGACGGTATGAGACTTGTCACGGTGGGTCGCTTTGGTTCACATTCCCATCCTCATGCAACGAAAGTGTGAATGGATGTTTCGCGGTTTTCTGGTTTTGCTGTGCGCGACCCTGCTTTGGTCGGTCTGGCGTTCGGCGGCACAAGGCTCGAACGACGCGACGGGCGTGGCGTCAACGCAACTCGCCGCCGCGACAGCCGTCTCCACCAATCCCGCCGTCGCCGGCCCGACCGTGCCGCACAAAAAGCCGATGGAAACTCCCCGCTGGGTTGAAAAGCTCGCGGTGGATTTTCCGCTCCTGAAACAGGAGTGGTGGGGCAACGAGTTGTGGAAGTATCTCTTCTCGCTGGTTTATATCTTCCTCGCGTTCTACGTCTCCAAGTTTCTCGATTTCCTGACGCGAATCTGGCTGAAGAAGTGGGCGGCGAAGACGAAGACGAAGTTCGACGACCTGCTGCTGGATTTGCTGAACGGTCCGATCAAGGTGGTCGCGTTTGTGATTTTCCTGCGCATCGGACTGGATGTGTTCGATTGGGGTGGCCTGGTGGAGAAAGTCATGGCGAAGGGTTTCACGGTCATCGTGGCGGTTTCCCTCTCCTACATGGTATTGAAGTTCATTGATCTAGTGATGGGCTATTGGCACCAGCGCACCCGGGCCGAGGCGGACCGCGCCTTTGACCAGCAACTCTTCCCCATCATCCGCAAGAGCCTGAAAGTGTTCGTCATCGTCGTCGCCGCGCTGGTGACGCTCGACAACCTTGGCGTCAACATCACCGCGGCCATCGCGTCATTGTCCATCGGTGGCCTGGCGGTGGGCCTGGCGGCGCAGGACACGCTGGCCAACCTGTTCGGCGCGGTGGCCATCTTCCTGGACAAGCCATTTCGCATCGGCGACCGCATCACACTGGAAGGCGTGGACGGCACCGTGGAGAATATCGGCCTGCGCAGCACGCGCGTGCGCAATCTCGACGGCCACCTCGTCACCGTCCCGAACAAGACGATGGGCAATACCATCATTACAAACATCACGCGCCGCCCGACCATCCGCACGGAGATGAACATCGGCATCACCTACGACACGCCAACCGAGAAAGTAAAACGTGCCACGGCCATTCTGGAAGAGGTCTTCCGCGCGCATCCGAAGACCGCCGACCTCGTGATCAGCTTCAACAAATTTGCGGACTCCGCACTCAACATTTTTGTCGTTCACGTTTGGAACGGCACGGACGTGAAAGAGCACTTTGCGGCGCTGCAGGAATTGAACCTGACCATCAAGCAACGCTTCGACGCGGAGAAAATCGAATTCGCGTTCCCGACGCAGACGGTTTATGTCAAACAGTCGTGAAGCGTTGAAGTGTTAAAACGCTGAAACGTCGCTCCGTTCACAACGTTGCCTTCACTTGAAGAAGAGGAGTTTCATGCCCACGAGAATAATGAAGCCGCCGAACGCACGCTTCAAGTTGTCCGCCGCGATGTGCGTGGTCAGCCACGCGCCGAAATAACTCCCAGCGATGGCCAGCGGCGCGAGCGAGAGGGCGGTACGCCATTCGATATTTCCCTGCGTGAAGTGCTTGTAGGAACCCATCAGCGCCGTGGGAATGATCACAAGCAATGACGTGCCGACCGCTTGCTTGATGTCACGAATGGGCGGGCTGAGCAGGAAGATCATCGCAGGCACCATGACGATGCCGCCACCGACGCCAAAGAGACCGCTGGTGACACCGCTAACGAGGCCGATGATTCCGGCGATGAGATAGTGCATGACTGGTTAATGCCGGCACCGCAGCGGGAGGGCAAATTCATTCTTCAAATTTTCCGCCAATGTTCTAAGCTGCCGCCACTATGGACTGGATGACGAACATCAACTGGCACGACGGCTTTGGCAACGGCAGGTTTCTCTGGATCGAGTGGCACTTCTGGAAATTGATCGGGTGGCTGGGCAACGCCGTCTTCTTCTCCCGTTTCTTCGTGCAGTGGTATGCGACCGAACGGCTCAAACGCGTAGTAGTGCCAACCGCTTTTTGGTGGCTGAGTCTTCTAGGGTCGTTGTTGCTGCTAAGCTACGCGCTGTTTTATCAACGCGATTCGGTCTTCATCTTTGCCTACGCGTTCACGTGGATTCCCTACATCCGCAACCTGATTATCCATCAGCGACACACGGAAGCGCACCTCGACTGTCCGGGTTGCGGGAAAATTTGTCCCCCGCATTCGAATTTCTGTTTCTCGTGCGGGACGCGGCTGGCGGTCAGCGGGCCGGCGCCGAACTGAGCTGCGGTCACTTCTTCGGCGCGGGAGTGGCTGCCGGTTTGGGAGCGGTGGCAGTTGCCGAGGGCGCGGCATTGGCCATAGGAATTCGGTATTTGGTCAGGATGGGCACGAAGTCGGGGTGGGTTCGGCCATACTCCGCCAGTTTGGTTGAGATGTTCTGAACGGCTGAGTCCAGCTTCTTGGAGGCTTCAACCACTTGAACAAACTGAGGGCGCAAAACCCGCAAAGCCTGGCCGCTCCGTTTGACTTCGAGCCAAAAAAAACCCGCGAGCATGATCACGGCCACCAGCAAAGCGATCTGGAGATTCGTCGTCTGTTTGCGCAGTGCTGCGCACTGTTCCTTGAGGTCGCCGACTTCATCTGAAGGCGGAATCGTCTTTTGATCGTTCATAAATCATTTACTTTTTGATGGGCTTCGTTGTGCCAGTCGGAGTTGATGTGTCCGTCTTGATGCGAAGTGATACGAGGATGGGGTCAATGTCCGGATTGCGCTTGCTGTATTCCAAGACGTCATTGGCAAAGCTGTTTAAGAGCACCTGCCGGTTTTGAAAATTGCCCATTCCGGCTTGAATGGAGCGGACCTCCCTCGTCCGGACAAAATACTGGATGCCGCCAACGAAAAGAACGATGAGGCTGATTGCCAAAGCCCAGTTCAAGATCGTTGAAGTTGAATTGTTTTTCATAAATTGCGGAGACTCTAACGATTTCGCCGCCGCTGTCCAATGCGATTTTTTGTTTTTTTGCCCGACGGCGGGCAGAGAGCCATCGGGCCTAATCGCTGATTGCCGGCTGTTTCTGCACGCTTCAGGCCGGTTTAAGTGGAAAAAATATTGATTCCGGCTATTGGGGGGATTTAACGTGACGCGAAATTCAGTCGGCGAACCGCGTGGCGAAAGAAGAAGCAATCGAATTGACTGGCTCAGTGACCCAAGTCCTGCCCGGCACGATGTTCCGTGTGGCCCTACCCAACGGCCACGAGGTGCTGGCCCACATCTCCGGCAAGATGCGGAAGAACTTTATCCGCATCAGCGTCGGCGACAAGGTCAAGGTCGAGATGTCGCCTTACGACCTCGGCAAGGCACGCATTACCTTCCGCGTCGCGTAAGAGCTTTCAATTCCCCCGGCACGGCGCCCGCGCCCGCGCTGCAGTGTCTTTCGAAGACTCAAATCTCAAGCGATATTTCAAACGCGCGAACAGCGCTGGATGATTGTGACTTTGGAACTTGCGCTTCCCTTGAGCTTTGAATTTTGAACTGCGCCACGTCGTAATCGCGATTCCAAACTCGACAACGTGCGCCGCGTCCGCATCTTGACTCCATGCAAGTTCACTTCTTCGGCGCCACCCGCACCACGACGGGTTCGATGTATCTTTTCGAAGTCAACGGCCGGCGACTGTTACTCGAATGTGGCTTGTTCCAAGGCCGGCGTGACGAATCCATCGAGCGCAACCGCAACTTTCCGTTCGATCCGAAGCAGCTCGATGCGGTGGTGTTAAGCCATGCGCACATTGATCATTGCGGCAACCTGCCCAACCTCTGCCGCCACGGTTACGAGGGAAACATTTACTGCACCTTTGCCACGCGCGACCTCGCCAGCATCATGCTCGAAGACTCGGCGGGAATTCAGATGGACGACGCTGCATTCGTTTCCAAGAAACGCGCCAAGCAAGGCCTGCCGCCAGTCGAACCGCTCTACACCGCCACTGACGCCGAGAAGTCCATCCGCCAATTCGTCGCGATCAACTACGACCGCACGTTTCCCGTGCTGGACGGCGTAACGGTGACATTTCGCGACGCGGGCCACATCCTCGGCTCGGCCCAGGTGGTGTTGGACGTTCGGGAAGGCGGACGGACGTTTCGCTACCTGTTCAGCGGCGACGTGGGCCGCGGCCAGGACGACATTTTGCGCGATCCACAGCCGGTGGAAAACGTGGACTACCTGCAAATCGAGTCCACATACGGCGGCCGCGAACATTCGCCGCGCACCGACGCCGACGAGGCGGTTTGCCGGTTCGTGTGCGACACGGTGAACAAAAACGGCAAGGTCATCATCCCGGCGTTCTCCGTGGGGCGCACGCAGCAGATTGTTTACACGCTGCACGAACTGGCGCTGGCCGGTCGCCTGCCGCGCGTGCCGATTTTTGTGGACAGCCCGCTGAGCGTAAATGCCACGGAGATTTATCGCCTGCACCCGGAATGTTTCAACGACACGATCTACAAATTCCTGCGCGAAAGGGAAAACCCCTTTGGCATGGAGAACCTCACCTACATCCGCGAAGTGGCGCACTCGATGAAACTCAACGATCTGAAGGAGTCCGCCATCATCATCAGCGCCTCGGGCATGGCCGAAGCGGGCCGCATCCGCCACCATCTCCGGAACAACCTTGGCGATCCGAAGAACCTCATC
>CAYIOH010000362.1:0-4728 GCA_964364975.1 uncultured Bifidobacteriaceae bacterium | reverse complement strand
TTCGTGTACATGCAGCCATTCCCTCACAGCCCGCGGAAGTTGACAAGGTCTTTCACGGCCAACTTTTGGCCGTGAGCGCGCAACGCTGTCGGATAGATTTGGCCGTTCGCGGACAACACTGACGGACAAAAATGGTTCCAACCTGCCATACCCACGCTCCGTGATCGGACTATGATGGCAGGCGTTATCAGATGAACTCGCCGATGCTAAACCCAGGCCCGGCAGCCCGCGTGATGGCCGGCGCGCGAGCCCCGTCGTGCGACGCAGGCATAGCCACGCGGCATCGCTTCACCGGCCAATGCCAAATCGTTTCACCTTGAACCCCTGCATCTCATGAACCACACACCCCGTCGTTTTTCCAACTCATGGAATTGGAACGCACTCTGCCTTCGATTGTGCAATCACCGCTCCGGACGCGCGCTTTTGCACCTGACGGTCTTCCTTCGGAATCGAAAAAACCTTCGCTGGCATTGGCAGTGTGTCCGGCGGGAGTTTCGGTTCTGCAACCGCACTTTCGCGCCGCGTCAGGCCAACCTTGCGGCGACCGGCGGCAATCACAGGCCGCCGCCCGCCCCGCAAACCCAAACCCCATGCAACCGGAAATCCAAATCCACACGCCTGTTATGCTGGTAACTGTAGGTTGCGACGCGCGTCCCTGTCCCGCGAGTCAGGTTGCTTGCGGTCCAGGGGGTTTTATCCGGAGACGGCGCGAATATACTTCATCATGGCGCAACGAAACAATCAGGCGAATGCGATAGCGTGGCTGGCCGTGCTGCATCGGTTGCTCCGGGAAGTGCGGCGGCTGAACCGCGCCTTTGCGCGCGGCGAGGAACGCACCGACAGTCTGGTGCATTTTCTGATCGGATTGATCCAGGACATGGACGGTGAGGGCGCAGGTGTATTGGATTCCGCGCCGCTTCGTCCGGCAAGAAGACGTGGACCGAAGGACGGCTCGTTTCTGCTGGAAATCGCCGCGCAACGCGGCGTGGAAAAGTTGGAAATGCTGCCCCAGACGGAAGGCGCAGCAGCCGTGCGCATTGACGGCGGCAAGACATTCCACCTGTCACCGAATCTGGCGGTCCTGCTGGAGGCGCTGGCGCAAGACACCGGACGCGATGATGGCGAATTGGTTGGCTGGAAATCATTTGCCGATGTCCAGCGTCAACTCCAAGTGCGGATGGGACGCCCATTTAGCAAGCACACGGTGGAACAACTGCTTTCGCGGTTGCGCAAAGCGCTGCAGTTCGACGGCGAGGTGAATCCGCGTTTCATCAGGACGCACCCGCGTTTCGGATTGCGGTTTGCGCTGCGGAAGCGGCCGCGAGCGTGAACGAGTGAGAGACGTTGTGAGTGGAAAACATCAGAACGCATGTTTGCTCCGACAAAGTCGTGACAAATCAGCGATGGGCGGGTGTGAGACAAAACATTTCCGCGTCGAGTCGGCCGGGAATGATACGCTCGGCTGAAATTGCAGCCAGTTGGCGACAACAAACTCAGCGTCAGAATGATCGAGGCGTAAAATATGGCGCACATGTGGCAATCAGACGGACCAGCATGGGTCAGGCGGCCTTTGGCCGGCAATTACGCTGTGCTCGGCGCGCAGCCCGAACTGCCTATTCGATCCGCGATGGCGCTGCCGCCGGACCGTGGGCCGGTGTTGCTCGGGCTATATGCGCGCGGAGATTCGCCGCCGGTCTGGGTGTTGTTGAGTGCCGCGGAGTCGCGCGTCTGGGTTAACGGCCAGATCCTTTCCTGCGGCCTGTGCGTGTTGCGCGACCGCGACGAGATTATGATTGCGGGTCGTTCCCGCTTCTACTTTTCCACCGAGGAACTGGCCAGGATGGAGCCGTTTCCCGCGAGCGAAGGGCCGGTGTACTGCGCGCGTTGCCGGCAGCCCATCCAACCCGGAACACCCGCGGTGCGCTGCCCGGCGTGCGGTCACTGGTGCGAACAGTCGGAGACGAAACCGTGCTGGACTTACGGTCCGACCTGTCCGCTTTGCGAACAACCCACCGCGTTCGATTCGGGTTTGCGCTGGACGCCGGAGGAGCTTTGATGAAGGCACGCCAAAAAGACACGATTGTTCCCGACGGGGGCAAACACGTTGTGCTGGTAGGCCTCGGCAACATCGGCTCGCCATTGGTCGAAATGCTCTCACGCATGGACGCCATCAGGCGTTTGACACTCGTGGACCGCGACGTTTACGAGAAACAGAATCTCCGTGGACAGGCGATTCTGCCGGGCGATGTCGGCAAGCCGAAGGCGCTCGTTCAGGCAGAGCGAGCGCGGCGAATCAGACCGGCGCTGCATGTTGAGCCGATTCACGCCGCCGTTGAGGACGTGCCGTTGGGGCGGTTGCGCGCCGATGTGATCCTGGCGTGTCTTGATTCAAAGTATGCGCGCCAACAAGTCAATCAGATCGCGTGGCGATTGGGCATCCCGTGGGTGGATGCGGGTGTCGCAGCGGACGGATTGTTGGCCCGCGTCAATGTGTATTTGCCCGGCGACGATCAGCCCTGCCTTGAGTGCGCGTGGGATGAACGAGATTACCAGACGCTGGAGGTGAAGCGGCCCTGCCAGGCGGGAGGTGGCGAAGCGCCGACGCGCGCGCCGGCCTTTTTGGGGAGCCTGGCAGGCGCCCTCCAGGCCGTGGAGTGCAACAAGATTCTTACGGGCGATTGGAAGTCCGTGGCGGTTGGAAAGCAAATCACGTTCGTCGCGCCATCGCACCAAGTTCATACGATGACCTTTCGCCGGAATCCGAAATGCAAATTCGACCATCGCTCGTTTCAGATTCAGCCGTTCCGTTGCGAGCCGCACAAGTTGTCGTTGCGCAGATTTATGAACGCGCTCGGAAAGGAACTCGGCGGCAATGACGACATTCGACTCCACATGGACGGCAAAGCCTTCGAGCGGCAATGGCGTTGTGCGTGCGGCAGCGGGAAGGCGGTGCTGTCTCTCGCAGGCCGCACGACGGCACCCGAACGAGCCTGTCCGCGTTGCGGCGGGACTATGGAGCCCGTCGGCTTTGCGATGCTTCCCTCCCTGTGCGAAGGGACGCTTACGCCACAAGAACGTGTGAAACCGTTGACCTCGCTCGGCCTGGCTACGGGCGACGTCGTCCTGGTGCGCACACAAAACGGGCAGCACGCTTTTGAATTGGTGATGCCATGAACTCCGAAACCAACACCCAACCATCGCGCGATAAAATCTTCGAGGAGTTTCTCGAACGGCAATCCCAGGAAGGCATGGCGCTGGGAGCGGAGAGCGACATCCTCAAACTGATGCCAATGAACGGCCATCGTTCGGACCGGTATATCGCCGAGTTCCATTGCCGTGGCTTGGTGCAGGACGATGCGGGCGAGGTCGCAGAATTCAACCGCTTTGCAGTGGGCATCTGGTTTCCGGATGACTATTTGCGGCGACTGGATATGTCGCTTATTGTGACGTATCTCGGCCCAGCGCCGCGTCCGTGGCATCCGAACATCCGACCTCCTTTCATTTGCACCCACATCACGCCGGGCACGCCGCTCGTGGACATTCTTTACAATTGCTACGAGTTGTTCACGTGGCGGTTGAAGAACACCGGCGATGAAGGACTGAACCACGCCGCGTCGCAATGGGCCCGGCATCAAGACCCGTCCTGGTTTCCGATTGATCGCCGCCCGCTACGCCGTCGCAAGTTGAAACTCGATGTCACACCCGCCATCCCGGAGGAACGCAAATGAACCTCCTCGCACCAACGTCGGTTGAAACCATCGAACGAGGGTTGCGAACTGAAGCAGTCCGGCTCGGTCACACTTCCGGCGGACGCTGGTCGCTGGAGATGACGAACGGCGCTAGCCATCGGTTGGAGGTTCAACTCGACGGCGATTGGTTGCAGTTCACGAGCCGCAGTGACGCGCCAGCAGGCGACACCACGCCGGAAACCCTTTGGCGCGCGGTAAACCGAAACGCCGGCCTTCCCGCTGGGATCAAACTGGCGCTGAGTCCGACGCGGCTTCTGGCGCTTCGGTCGGACTTGTTGCTGGCGGACGAAGTGGACGTGGAGAAATGCGTCCGCGGAGTGGTGGAGGCTTTTCAGCGTGTCTGGCGAAACGATCCACGCCCGGCGGTGGAGCACACGACGGAGTGCCTCGGCGATTTTGAACGGCTTAGTGAAGAAGCCGGTTGGCACAGTGTCCGGCGTTCGAGCGGGCGGCTGACCGTCGCGTTGGAGGTGACTCCGGCATTGCAAGCCACGGTGACTCCCGAGGGCAGCGGCGTGCGTTTGCGCGTTGAGGTTGCTGACTTTGGCGCTTGTTCATCGCTCTGCCGGATGGCCGCAGCGGCCTTGGCAGTCGAAATCACGAGCGCGATCCGATTGGTACGCGCGAGCGCGGACGCGGATTCAGCCAAAATGCTTTTTGAAGTTTTGTGGCCGGAAATACCGACGGTGGCCGTGCTGGAGGCCGGATTTGGTTCGTTGTCCGCCGCGGGTCGCGCCGCCGGCGAATCGTTCACCGCGCTGCAAATTGAAAACCTCGCCAGCGATTACCTGATTGTCCGCGGATGGTCCGCGGACGTCTCCAAACCAAACCAAGAAAGGACAAACACATGATCCAAGCACTGACAGTTCCCATCCGGGTCTCGGACGTCACCGGCCAAAAGCTGGTGGATGTCAAAGACGCTCCCACCGACGCCACCATTGGCGAACTCATCGAGGGTTTGCTGCCACGCATGAACATG
>CAYIOH010000361.1:0-4737 GCA_964364975.1 uncultured Bifidobacteriaceae bacterium | reverse complement strand
AACGCCGCCCGCAAATCGCCGGCGACTACGGCGGCATAGACCGTGCGCTTCATGATGCCGGACAGCCGGTGAATCTTGTGGCTGCGCAAGCGCGGGTCGAACGGATTCTGTTTGAAGATTTGAAACCCCGCCTTGGCCGCGCGCTTTTGCTCCGGTGAAAGTTTTTGCAGTGCCTTCCGAAACTGCGGCGTGGTCTTGAAAACGCGGGGGTTCAAGGCCGGTCCAATTCGGTCAACGCCTCGTCCATGTCAATCAACTTGCCATCCTCCGCTTCCTCGATTCCGCGCCACACGTCCTCGGGAACGTCCGAGTTCTCTATACGTCGCATGATGCGCTCCACTGCCTTTGTGTCGGTGCAGAGCGTCTCCAAGGCGCGACGCGCGACGCTCAAACGCTCGGGCCGCGGCAAAACCGCCAGCTCTTTGGTTATTTCCGCTGCGCTCACGCCGCCAATATCTCCGAAATCGGCTGCTGATGCAACTCCCGCGTTCAAATCTTCACCTTGAACTGCTCGCCCTGCTTGAGCGAGAGCGCGAAGGCAGCCAGCAATTGCGGGATCTGCTCAAGGTCCTTCAGACTCACGACCTCGACGGGCGAGTGCATGTAGCGGTTCGGCAGGCTGATCAGCGCGCTCGCAATGCCGCCGCGCGTCCAGAAAATCGCGTCCGTGTCCGTGCCGCTCGTCGCAGACATCGCCTCGTGTTGCAGGGAAATTTTCTTCGCCTTTGCCACCGCTTCGATGCGCGCGACGACCTCCGGATGATTGCAGCCGCCATGCGTGATGGCTGGACCTTTGCCGATTTTCACGTCGCCGTGCTGGGCCTTGCTCACGGTTGGATAGTCTGTCGCGTGGGTCACGTCCACCACCAGCGCCACGTCCGGCTTGAGCGAATACGCAATCTGCCGCGCGCCCAGCAGTCCAACTTCCTCCTGCACGTTGGACACGGCGCAGACTTCCGCGCGCAGTTTGACCTTCGATTCCTTGAGCAACCGCAACGCCTCCGCCACCGCGAATGTGCCGATGCGATTGTCGAACGCGCGCGCCACAACCAGATCACCGCGCAAAACGTCAAACTCATCCGTCAGCGTGATCGGGTCGCCGATGTTAACGAGTTTTTCGGCTTCGCTGTGTTTGCTGACGCCAATATCAATGAAGATCTCGTGAATCTTCGGCGGCTTGGGTTCCTTGTCATCCTTGCTCGTCAGGTGAGGCGCAACGTTGCCGACGACGCCTTTGACCGCGCCCCGGCGCGTGTGGATGACGACGCGCTGGGCCTTGGTAATCGCCGCGTCCACCCCGCCCATTTTGCGGACGTAAATGAAACCGTTGTCGTCAATGTAATTCACCGCCATGGCAATTTCGTCCGCGTGGCCGGCCAGCATCAACCGCGGCGAACCGCCCTTGTTCAGCACGGCGACGCAGTTGCCGTAGGCGTCGGAAAAGGTTTCATCGGCAAATCGTTACGCGTAGTCGAGCCAGACGCGCTGGCCACGCGTTTCATGCCCCACGGGGCTGGGCGTATTGACGAGCGTTCGCAGGAAATTCAGAGATGGTTCACGCATGGCGGAAGACTAGAAAGTCGGGGGCTGAGAGTCGAGACGTGAAACTCTCAAAGAGCACAAAGCCACCGGGTGATGGAAGCAATTTGGTCGTCGTCTGTCACCGCGCCAAACGCAGCACTCGTCGGTTGGAGAAAGCTTTCTATCAAGGCAACGACGCCCTCTTTCTGATCCACGTTACGGTGATCGATTTTCACCCTTGGAAGGCATCGGCGAATATGCCGAACGATTTTCACTCAAACGGCCATGTTGGACTCCTATTACGTACGCGTTAAAACACGGGGTGCAGAACCTTCGGATCGAATCTCCAGCGCGTTTGATTGAGACGGGAACTTCCTCTGTCGCCTCAGCCTCACAGAATTCATTGTCGCAAAAGACGGTATTCATCGTCCGTTTAGTTTTCGCAACTTCACGAGGGAAGCAAGCCAAAGATGTTGCAATCTCAGTTAAGATAACGAGTAGTCTCTGCATCCGGCAATGTACATTCCGCTGGCGACCCGCTGAAGCGCCTCGACACTTCCCGCCGCGTCTGTTACCAACCACGCGTGCGACGCGAATTGCTCAAAGACATTACCCGCATCGTGGTCAAGTTCGGCACGGGCGTGCTCACGGACAGCCGCAAGCAGCCCGACCCCGCGCAGCTTGAGCAACTCGTCGCGCAGGTGGCCGAACTGCGCAAGGCCGGGCGAGAACTCGTGCTCGTCACTTCAGGCGCGGTGGGCGCAGGCATGGGCGCGCTGGGCCACGAGAAGCGCCCCAACGAACTCGCCGAGCTGCAAGCCTGCGCCGCCGTCGGCCAGTCACGGTTGATGGCGATTTATGAAAAACTTTTCGCGCAGCACAACCTGCACATTGCCCAAGTGCTGCTCACGCACGAGGACCTCGAACATCACGAGCGCCATCTCAACGCCCGCAACACCCTCGTCACGCTTCTGAACCGCGGTGTTGTTCCCATCATCAACGAAAACGACGCCGTTTCGTTCACCGAAATCAAATTCGGCGATAACGACAAACTCTCCGCGCTCGTCGCGTCGCTGCTGCCGGCGGATTTGCTTGTCATCCTCACCACCGTGGACGGCGTGGTGGAGAATTTCGGCAAGGCCGATCCGAAAACGATTTCCATCATCGGGCAGATTGACGGACGCGTGGAGAAGATGGCCGGCGGCACGGACAGCACCACGGCGGTCGGCGGCATGAGGTCCAAGATCGAAGCAGCCAAAATCGCCGTGCGTTCCGGCATCCCGCTCGTCATTGCGTCGGGCAAAAAGAAAAAGGTTTTGGCCGGCATTATCGCCGGTGAAGACGAGGGCACGTTGTTTGTGCCTCAACCAACCAAGCTCCAAGGCCGCAAACGCTGGATTGCGTTCTTCCATCATCCCAAAGGCGCGTTGTTTGTGGACGACGGCGCGAAGAAAGCCTTGCGTGAAGCCGGCAAAAGCCTGCTGCCGCCAGGCGTCTCGCGTTGCGAGGGTGAGTTTGCGGCTGGCGACGTGGTGCGGATTTGCGACCTGGACGGAACGGAATTCGCCCGCGGCATCGCGAAGTTTGGGGCGGAGGAAGTGCGCGGTCGCATGCTGGCTCGCGTGGAACTCGTGCATCGGGATGATCTCGTGATCTTGTGAACGCAATTCCAACGCAGAGACGCGGAGAACGCGGAGGCACGCAGAGAGAACTTTCCGGTGAAACACGCCTCCGCGTTTCTCTGCGTTCTCTGCGCCTCTGCGTTCAAACGAATCTTTCGACCCATGAGAAAAACACCGGCTGCAATTGACGACCTGTTGAAGGTGATGGCGAAGCTGCGCTCGCCCAAGGGTTGCCCGTGGGACCGTGAGCAATCGCACATGACGCTCCGTCGCCACGCGATTGAGGAAGTTTATGAGCTGATTGACGCCATTGAAGCCGGCGACGACCACGAGATGGTCGAGGAACTCGGCGACCTGTTGCTGCAAGTCGTCTTTCACTGCCAGATGGCGAAGGAACGCGGCGCCTTCGATTTTGAAAAAGTTTGCTGCGTGCTGGTGGATAAGCTCGTCCGTCGTCACCCGCATGTCTTTGGCAACCTCAAGGTCCAGGACGTGGACCAGGTCTGGGCGAACTGGGAAAAAATCAAGAAGGCTGAAAAGCACGGCACGAAGCATGCCCGTCATTCCGCGCTCGACGGCATTCCGAAACATCTACCGGCATTGCTGCGTGCCGAGAAGCTCGTGAAAAAGGCGCGGAAGGCGAAGCTCATTGCCGACGGCAAGGCGCGATGGCGTAGCGGCAAAAAGGCATTGGCCAAGCAACTTTATGTGCTGGCGGAATCCGCGCAGTCACACGGCTGGTCGGCAGAAGAACTGTTGGCCGCCGAAATAAAAATGCGTGAGCACAACTTGCGGAACCAGGAAATGAAACGCGTCGGCGGATAACCCGTTTCATTGATAATTCGGGAACCATGTCCTCTGAACATGGCTAACCGTCTGCTGGATCTTTGCGCCCGCACGATCCTCGCCGGTCAGACGACCTCGCGATAGACATCCGGATGCGGTCGGGAAATAACGACGGCATTCACCAGCACACCTGCTTCGGCAATGACCTGCCGGCCTGCATTCACGGCGGCTTGCACGGAGGCGACATCGCCGGTCATGGTGCAAAAAGCTTTCCCACCCAGCGCCATGGCCAGACGGACTTCGAGGAGTTGAACCACCGCCGCTTTCGCCGCGGCATCGGCGGCCTGAATCAGCGTGGCGACGTTGAAGGATTCCAAAATGCCCAGCGCTCCATCCGGCTGGACAGGTTGCGTGCGGCCGAGCGCGACGAAAACATCCGGATGCACGTTGGCGATGGTGAAACTGTCAATGAGACAACCGTTCGCTGCCTCCGCACCGGCGCTCACGGCAGCTTCGACAGCGGCGGTTTCGCCGCCGATGAGCACCATGTACTTGCCGGAGCAAATGGAACGCGACAGCAGCAGGCGCACGTTGCCGGCCTTAAGCATCGTGTCGGCGACCAGGAAACCGGACGCGATGCTCGACAGTTCAATCAAGCCAATGGATTTCTCGGGCATGTTATCTCTCCAAAACGATTTGTTGCTCTGTCACTTCTCTCACCGTCGCCACGAGCGGCGCGTGCAGCATTGCGCCCAATGCATTCGGCGCAGGTTCGCCAATGATCTGACCGGCACTCACGCGATCGCCG
>CAYIOH010000360.1:0-4739 GCA_964364975.1 uncultured Bifidobacteriaceae bacterium | reverse complement strand
GCTCTGGCATCGCGTGGGCGAACTCCGCGCAAAACTCGCAATTCCTGATTCAAACTCATCGGGCGCCATCATCCCCATTCTCGTGGGCGAAGAAACGGAAGCCATGAAACTTGCCTCGACGTTGCGCGAACACGGTTTGTTCGTCCCCGCCGTTCGTTATCCAACCGTCGCACGCGGTTCTGCTCGTCTGCGTTTGACGCTCACTGCTGCGCACACCAGCGACGACATTTCGCATTTGTTCACGGCGTTGAAAACCGCTGGCCGTGAACTTCAGACCGCGAACTAGATCCGTGCACAAGCTCGCCAAGCTCGACCACCAATTCGTCTGGCATCCGTTCACCCAGATGCGCGACTGGCTCAAACGCGAGCCGGTTGTCATCGCGTCCGGCAAAGGCGCACTGCTCCGCGACGTAAACGGCAGGGAATATCTCGACGCCAACTCCTCCATCTGGACCAACCTTCACGGACATAACCATCCCAAGATCAACACAGCCATCCAGCGGCAGCTTCAAAGGATCGCGCACAGTTCCGCGTTGGGATTGGCAAATGAACCGGCAAGCCTGTTAGCGGAAGAACTCACACGACTGGCGAATCCAGTATCGGTGGGGCGAGCGTCCTCGCGAGCTGGCTCGTCAGGAGTCTCGCCCCACCTGCGCAAAGTTTTCTTCTCTGACGATGGCTCAACGGCGGTGGAAGTTGCGCTCAAGCTGGCTTACGAGTTCACGCGGCGGACACGCGGCCCGAAGTCCAAGCCGCGCTTTCTGTCTCTCGCCGGCGGGTACCATGGCGATACCGTGGGTGCCGTTGCCCTTGGCCACATTGATCTGTTTCACAAGGCTTACGCCGGGCTGCTGTTCAAAACCGACAAGGTCATGTCGCCCTACTGCTACCGCTGCCCGTTCAACCGCGCCAAACCGGAGCGGGCGGATGCGCGAGAGTACCGCAAGTGCAATTGGGAATGTGTGGCGCTCGTTGAAAAAATATGCGCGGCGCAGAAGAAGCGCGGGAATCCCTATGCCGCGTTCGTGTTTGAGCCGTTGATCCAAGGCGCAGCGGGAATGATTCCGCAACCCGCTAGCTGGTTGCGTCAGGTAACGGAAATTGCCCGAGGTCATGGCGCGCTGCTCATCGCCGATGAGGTGATGACGGGGTTTGGTAGAGTAGGACAGGCGTCCCGCCTGTCCGTGGGCAGGCGGGACGCGTGCCCTACTTTGTTCGCCTGCCATCACGAATCCGTGCAACCGGACTTTCTCGCGCTCGCAAAGGGTTTGACCGGCGGCTACCTGCCAATGGCCGCGACTCTGACGACACAAAATCTTTTCGACGCCTTTCTCGGCGAATACGAGGAGTTCAAGACGTTTTTCCACGGCCACAGCTACACTGCCAATCAGCTCGGCGCGAGCGCGGCGCTTGCGTCCTTGGCCATTCTGCAAAGCAAGGAGTCCACCGCAAAACGAGCCACACTCGAAAGGGCTTTGACCGACGAATTGAAGTCCCTTTGGTCACTCCCCAACGTCGGGGATATCCGCCAGGTCGGTTTAATCGTCGGCGTGGAGTTGGTGCGCGACTGGCGCACGCGCGAGCCGTTCGACTTGCGCGAGCAGGCCGGCTTCCGCGTCTGCAAAACGATGGCGCGGCGCGGCGTGCTCACGCGGCCTATTGGGAATGTAATCGTGTTGATGCCGCCGTATTGCACGACAGTCGCGCAAGCGAGGAAAATAGTCGGCGCCTTGCGTGAATCCGTTGCCGAATCCTTCAACGCCGCTCGACCTCGTGGCGCAGATCATCGCGCACCAGACCGATGCGTTCGAAAGGAATGGGTTGGAAACCGGGCAGCTTCTGAAAAACCACCGAATCTTCGCGCAGACGGAAGTTCATCGCCTTCGCGTCCACGAAGCCGGGGTCGGTGTCTGCGATGAAGTTGTCTTTCGTATCCCACTTGCCGGTGGCCAATGCGCGGCACTCCACGACCACGTTGCTGGCGGCGTGGTTCCTCCGCGGTGCGCCGTTGTAGTCGAAATAGCCTTTCAAATCAGGATAGCGCTCGAGATATGGTGGTCGCGTGATATCCACGTCTTTGAGCAGAGAGTTCTGCCATGTTTCCCCTGCCAGCCATTCCTTCCAGAGCTTGTCGTTCCACGGTGCATGCCCAAACGCCAGGGAGCACTCGATGAAAATGTTATTGTTCGCCACGTTGTCATGCCCGCCGTGCGAAAACACCGCGCCGAAATTCCCACCCGCCGCCCGGTAAAAGATATTGCCGAAGACCGTCTGGCCGCCAGAGCCGTCGTCGAAGTAAATCGCGCAACTGCCGTGAGCGCGCGTGCTGCCGATGTCGTGCCAGAAGTTGTAGCACAAAATCGAGCCGCGCTCGGACGGGTTGCGGCCCATGTAGAACGCGCCGCAATCGTCCGTCTCCATCCCTGTGTGATGAATTTCGTTGAACTCGATGACGTGATCATTGCCGCTCAACCAGATGGCCTGATGGGGACCGTCGTGGAGGAGATTGTTTGCCAATCGAACACCCACGCCGCCGATGTGAATGTGACCAGCGCCAGTGCGTTGCCGACAGGAGACGTGATGGATGTGGTTGTTGATCGCCTCGTGGCCGCAAGGAGTGAGCGTCTTGCGATCACCGCCGCTCAACCGCAACCCGGCAGTGCCGTTGTCCGAAATGTCACAGGCAACAACGCGGTGTTTTTCGCCGCCTTCGACCACGATGCCGTCCATGCCCGTATTGCGCACGCGACAGGCGACGATTTGATTTTCCCGACCGCCCTTCACGAGAATTCCCGTTCCGACGCAGTCTGTCACCGTCAGCCCACGCAGCGTAACGTGCGAAACGTCCTGCAACGACACAACTGGCGCGGCGAGGGTTGAAAGCACCGCGCGGTATTTGCGAAGCGGGCCGGGTGGCCAGAAATAGAGCTGGCCTACGGATCGGTCTATGAAGTATTCGCCGGGTCGGTCGAGTTCTTCGAGGAGATTCACCGTGTAAAATCGCCGCGGGCCGGGATTGCCGCTGCCGAGGCCGTAGTGATGTTGGCACGCAAGCCGGATGCGGCGTTGCGGCACATCAATCTCGCCGACGCGAATGGTTTCACTGCTCCAATCAAAACACCAGTAACCGCTGAGCCAGACGGCGGGCGCGGTCCGCCAACGTTCGAGTCGGTCACTAAGAAACTCGAACTCACCGAGTTTGTCCGAAGCATGATTGCGCCACGGTGCCGCGCCGCTCTCAATGACTTTGGTGAACTCCGCCCAATCGTCGTTCGGCCAGCGTGCCAGCGTCATCCGCTCGTCGTTAAAAAATAATTCCGGCAGCAGCGCCGCGCCGGTGAATTGATCCGGGTACGTGCCAAGGTTGGTGATGCCCAATGCTTTCAGATCCGCGCACAACACCTTTCCGCGCGCGGCAACGTCCAGGCGGGCGAGAACGTCCGATGTCGCAACCGCGTGAAATGCCTTTCCCGGCAATGCGCGACCACCCAAGAGCCGCACCTTCTCTCCGGGCACACCGCGATACACAACTGCCCGTCCCGGCTCGCCGCCGTCGAGGTTTGTGAGCGCGAAGCTCCGATTCAAGAAATACTCACCTTGGTGAATCCAGACCGTCACTCCGCTGGCGGGCAGACTGGAGCTTTGCTTGAGACTGCGAACCGCATCACGCGCGCGTTCCAACGTCGCGAACGGGGCGCGTTTTGTGCCCGCGTTCGTGTCTTTGCCTTTGGGTGACACGTGAAAGTCAGCCAGTGTGGATTTCGGAGCGACACAGAAGATGGCGATCAAAATCGAAGTCACGACAATGGCTGGTCTAACGGACAGACGACCTTTCGCTTTGGCCAAAGAACCGCCGTTCCCAATTTTTACTGCCTTTATCCGGCAAAGTTCAGGATTCATTTCAGCGGCAAAAGTACGTTGGACAGTTTTCCCCGTCCAGAATGCAGTTCAACCATGCAGTTCGATAGGCTGCAAAACTCAACAACTAAAATCTATGATTGGACGATTGGGATACTGGATTGGCTCAGTTCTATGCACCGGTGGATTGTTCGTCTTTTCGGCAGGGGGGCCGGGAATCGCGCTCTTCGGCACGGTAGTGGTGCTCATAGCGCACACGGCAATAATGTTCCAGAGATTAAAAAACATCGGTTGGAACGGATGGTGGGCGTTGCTCGATTTCATCCCGGTGGCGAATCTGTTTGTGGCCTTTCTGTCGGCTATCTGCCCGGAGGGCTATGCCGCCACGAGGAAGTTGGACAGGACCAGGTGGATTCTGGTTGGCATCATCGTGCTTGGGCTGGTCGCGATCCTGATCCCAACTTACCTGAAAGCGCCACGCCCGTGATTGGCTTTGGCCTGCCCGCAGCCACCATGAGAGGGATTACATCGTGATGCCGTTCTAGGTGGCGGCACTTGATAGACAGTCCCGTCGTGGTCGCGTATCGCAGCGGCCACGACCGACGCCTAACGGAATTAGGCTGCGAATCCTGGGAAGCTTTCCGCTTTGTGTTCTCGTTTCGGCCAATTGCAGCACCCGTTCAAACTGGGTTTTCGTCATTGGCGAGACTGAAAGACGCGATTGTTTCACGAACGGCATTTCGCGCAGAGTTTTGTCGGCTTTGATGGCGGTGAGCGAAACGGGTTTCGTCAGCGGCTTCACCGGCGCGAGGTCCACGCATGACCAGTCGCCCTCAGTCGCCGTCGGGTCGGGGTAAGCCGCCTTCGCCACACGCGCCAAT
>CAYIOH010000359.1:0-4741 GCA_964364975.1 uncultured Bifidobacteriaceae bacterium | reverse complement strand
TCGACGTGCTGGTCTTGAATGCGGCGGCCTACACCCACACCAGCATAGCCCTCCGGGACGCTATCTCTGCGGTAGGCGTTCCCGCCATTGAGATTCACCTTTCAAACATCCACGCCAGAGAAGAATTCCGGCATAAATCGCTGATTGCGCCGGTTTGTTGCGGGCAGATTTCAGGTTTTGGCCTTCATTCTTACGTCTTGGCTGTCGAAGCCGCCGTTAGCGTTATCGGACATGGCAAATCTGGTTAATTTTTGCAATAAATGACATTTTGACTGGTCTTAATGGTCGGTGTTTTGGTGCTTGACGCCCTTTTTCCAGTCGGCTATTCTCGCGCGCAATTGAAATAACGAGTCAGGCAGGGTCGAAATTCGGCCACTGCTTTTTTGCTTATGACGGGAGTAAACATCGGTTGACGGGAAAGGGCAACTTTAGCGGACTAAAGCTTGTGGAACTGAAAGACATCAAGGCCATCATTGATTTGATGAAGAAAAACTCCGTTTCGGAGTTTGAATTGGAGAAGCAGGATTTCAAGATCCGGCTTAAACGGGGCGTGACCGGAGGGGGTCCGGTGGTTCAGTATGAAGACGCGCCCGCAGCAGTTTACCCCAACCCGGTCCCCGCGATACCCGTTGGCACTGGCACTGCCCCCACGGGTTCAACTGCGCCTGCGGCGGCAAATGAAGTGGAAATCAAGTCACCAATGATTGGCACGTTTTACCGCACCCCGTCGCCAGAGTCGGCCTCTTATGTGGAAGTTGGAACGGAAGTGAACCCTGACACGGTCGTTTGCATCATTGAGGCCATGAAAGTCATGAACGAGATCAAGGCCGAAGTCAAAGGGGTCATTACGCAGGTTTTGGTCGAGAATGCCAAGCCCGTCGAGTTTGGCCAGCCGTTGTTCAAGGTCCGGCCGGCGTGACAAACTGAAAATTGGGGCGGGTCGGATAAACGCCTCATGCACAAGCCGAGAAGCTAACAGCGCATGTTCGAAAAAGTTCTTGTAGCCAATCGCGGAGAAATTGCTGTCCGGGTCATCCGCGCGTGCAAGGAGTTGAATATCCGGACCGTGGCGGTGTATTCGGAAGCGGACGTGAATTCCATGCACGTGCAGATGGCGGATGAGGCGATCTGCATTGGCAAGGCGGCCTCCGAAGAGAGTTATCTGCGGATTGACCGCATTATCAGCGCCGCGGAAATCGCCGACGTGGACGCGATTCATCCGGGATATGGCTTCCTTTCCGAAAACGCGCATTTCGCGGACGTTTGCGAGAGTTGCAACATCCGCTTTATTGGCCCGAGTTCGCGGGCGATGAACGCCTTGGAAAACAAGGCCACCAACCGCGCGTTGGCCAAGAAGGCCGGCGTGCCCACGCCCCCCGGCTCAGACGGAGTCATTGATAACGAACAAGACGCCCTGGCCGTCGCCAAGCGGATCGGCTACCCGGTGATGATCAAAGCCGTGGCGGGTGGTGGCGGACGCGGGATGCGCGTGGCGCACAACGATGTCTCGCTGGTGAAAGGCTACCACACCGCACGGACCGAAGCCGAGAAAGCTTTCGGCAATTCCGGCGTTTACATCGAGAAATGCATCGAGAACCCGCATCACATCGAGTTTCAAATCCTGGGCGACCACAAAGGCCGCATCATCCACCTGGGCGAGCGCGATTGCTCGATCCAGCGCCGCAACCAGAAGGTCGTCGAGGAAACCCCATCTCCGTTCATCGAGAACAAGTTCAAGAAACTGCGCGATAAGATGGGTAAGGCCGCGGTCAAGATCGCCGAAGTCGCCAACTACACCAACGCTGGCACCGTTGAGTTTCTCGTGGACAACCACGGCAACTTTTATTTCCTCGAAGTCAACAAACGCATCCAGGTCGAGCACCCGATCACGGAGGAAGTCACCGGCATTGACCTGGTCCGCTACCAGATCATGCTTGCGATGGGCGAGCCGTTGCGACATTCGCAAGGCGACGTTCAATTCAAAGGCCACGCCATCGAATGTCGCATCAACGCCGAAGACCCCTTTGATGATTTCCGGCCAAGCCCGGGCCGGATTGAGATGTATTACCAGCCCGGCGGGCGCGGCGTGCGTGTGGACACCCATGCTTACGCCGGCTACACCATCCCGCCGACCTACGATTCGATGATTGGCAAGCTCATCACCTACGGCAAAGACCGGCGTGAAGCCATGGACAAGATGAGCCGCGCGCTGAGTGAATACATGCTCACGGGCGTCAAGACCACGATTTCATTTCAACAAGCCATCCTGCAGGACCCGAATTTTCGGCGCGGCGTTTATTCCACCAGTTTTGTCGAACAACTCCTCAGCGGCGCGCGACGCGAACTGATCGAAGAGAAAGCCTGACGTTCGGAGTGTCGTTGGGTGTTTGGGCAAAGGCCCGATTCGTTCATAAATTCACCGCGGCCTTAAAAATCACGGGCGCTGGTTTGCTCGCTCCGGCCTCGTCATTGAGGTGCTCGACGGACGGCCAGGGTTCGATCAACGTGCTGCCCACGTCGAACGTCACTGCCCGAATGTTCGCGAACTGCGTCATCGCATTGGCGCGTTGATGGGATCATTTTTCGCGCCGCCCCATTCGTTCAAGGCGCGCTCACTTGCGCCGACCTCCGGATACAAGCCTAGCCACTCAAGCGCTTCGCCGATAAGATACAGCGAACCGGTAATGACCACGAAGGCGTCACGGGCAATCATCTTCGTCGCTTCCGCAAACGAGGCACACTCGATAACTTCCGCCGTTGGATTGGCCGCATGACAAGCCGCCGCCAGTTCGACCGTCGTCGCCGTGCGCTCGCTGCCAACGGCAACCGTGACAATCCGCGCGGCCAAGGGCGCGAGCCGGGCACACATGGCCGGCCAGTCCTTGTCGCGCAGGATGCCGAGCACCAGCGTCGGGGGTTCGGTGGGGAAATATTTTTTTAACGCGGTCGCGAGAATTTCCGCGCCCGCCAGGTTGTGCGCTGCGTCGAGCAGAACTTTTTGCCCATCCGGTCGCGTCCCGAGTTGCAACCGCCCCGGCCAATTCACGGTGCTCCGGCCTTTGCCACTCGCCGCTTCGCTCACCGGGACTTGATTTTGGAGCACCCCCACCGTGGCAACGGCGAGCGCGGCATTCAACTGCTGGTGTTCGCCGAGCAAAGGTAGGGCAGGCGTCCCGCCTGCCCAGGACAGGCGGGACGCCTGTCCTACTTTGAACAGCGGCGCGTTTTGTTCGCGGGCCGTGCGCTCGATGACTTCCAACGCCTCCGGTTCATTTGCCGCCGTCAGGACCGGCACGCCGGGTTTGATGATGCCCGCCTTCTCCGCCGCGATTTGCCCGATCGTGTTGCCGAGCCATTGTTGATGATCGAGTTGGATGTTGGTGATGACGCTGGCCAGCGGCGTGACGATGTTGGTGGCGTCCATCCTCCCACCCAGGCCGGTTTCCCAGATCACGAGGTCGCACTTCTGTTCCGCGAAATGGCACAACGCCATGATGGTGATGAATTCAAAGAACGTCGGCTGGAACGTAGCGCACGCATCTTGCGTGCGGGTTCGGGCGGCATCCTTGCCGCCCGTTTCGGAACTGCGGGCAGGGATGCCTGCATAACCCGCAGGCTGGAAGCCTGCGCTACATCGCTCGCGCAATTTGGCCGCCAGGCGCATGACGTCTGCCTCGCTGATCAGTTGCCGATTCACCTGAATCCGCTCGCGAAACGAAACCAAGTGCGGGGACGTGAACAACCCCACGCGCAATCCCGCCGCGCGATAAATACTTTCAAGCATCGCGCACGTCGAGCCTTTGCCGTTCGTGCCGGCAACGTGGATGAAGCGGAGTTGGTTCTGCGGATTGCCCGCCAACGCGGCGAGCTTGAATGTGTTCTCCAGCCCCAGTTTCGCACCGAACCAACGCAGGTCGTAAAGGAATTGAATGGCTTGAGAGTAGGTCATGTGACAGGCGCATCTAGTTAGAGCAGAGACGCACGCTTGTGGCAAGCCGCGCTACCGAGACAATCACTCTCTCCAACATCCTGTCCACACAGCCAAAAGATATTCGATCGTCAATTCGCAGCCGGGATGGTTCACCAGCTCGCAAGGCGCAATTGTTAAAGTGTGCGGCGATTTTCTCTTGCATAAAAAACTCTGGCTGGGAAGATGCGAAGTAGCTTTTCAGCATTCCGAGTTATGAAAACTCTGTTTTTGGCAACTGGTTTTATTCTTTTGGTCGGCGTGATGCCAATGCATGCCGACTGCACCTCGCCGCCCGCGGGGATACTCGCTTGGTGGCCGGGAGATGGAAACGCCACCGATCTGGTCGGTGGGCACAATGGGACGCTGACAGGCGGAGCCGCGTTCTTGGCAGGGAGGGTGGCTCAGGCGTTCAGTTTTGATGGCGGGATCAATAGCTCGGTCGATGTTCCCGACCACCCAGTATGGGACCTCGCACAAGACTTCACAATCGACCTCTGGGTCAAAATCAACCAGTTCGGCGCTCGGGGCGAGCCGTTCATTGCTCACGACGATGGAGGTGGAAACCACCGAAAGTGGGTCTTCTGGACCGATTCCCTAGGGCATAGCCCACCATTCAATCAGCGAGCGCTACGCTTCCTCGTGGAGACGGAGAATGATCCACAAGACTTGATCACGTATCCGTGGAACCCCACGCTGGGTCAGTGGTACCACGTCGCAGTGACCCGTGCCGGCACCGCCTTTGCCCTCTACATCGACGGTGTCCAGGTCAAC
>CAYIOH010000358.1:0-4744 GCA_964364975.1 uncultured Bifidobacteriaceae bacterium | reverse complement strand
CAATGTCCCACGCTTCGTCCAAGTCGGCCCGCACCAGGTCCGAGTGGCCCCGCACTGTCAGCAGCCGGCAGTGGTGAGCACCCGCGAGGAAAGAAATGGTTTCGCCTGCTCGCAATTTCTGTCACTCTAACCGGGACGATTGAGTCAAATACTTATGACCAGAACATCACGATTCGACTTATTCCTTAGCCACGCTTCAGAAGACTTGGAAGCCGTCACGCGATTGAAAGAATGGCTGGAGCGCTTCTTTGATCTGAAAATATTTGCATCATCCATTTCGCCAGGGGACGATTGGCAAAAGGCAATAGACGCTGCACTGGACCAGTGCCGAGTAGGGCTGGTCCTCGCGACTCCGAGGAGCATCAAGAAGCCGTGGGTTAACTACGAAATCGGAAGGCTCAAAGAAAAGGGCAAACCGGTATTCATATTTTGCTGGGAGCTAACGCGGAAACGACTCGGCTCGATACTTAATCGTGTGCAGGCTTGCTCTGGCGATGATTCGATCGACAAACAACGGCAGTTTGTGGAAGCGTTGGCGGTAGCACTGAGGAAAATTCCCCACCTTGTCTCGCTAGATAAAAACCCGCTTGTCCAAGCCGCTGTTCCAGCAATCTCACATTTCACAAATCGCGACGCTGCACAGGCCGCGATCGTTGGAATCATCAAGCGGGCACAGGAAGCCCAAAAGGAGTTGTGTGTAGCAGGTGTTGCAAACACGGATTTCTTTAGCGGAGCCGCGGCAGTAGTTCGAAGAACGCTGGAAGATGCGCTCAACCGTGGCCTGCGCGCGCGCTTCATTTTTCTTGATCCAAGCTCAGGCGTTGCGCGACGTCGCCACATCTATGAATTGAATCGGGTTGAAACCTTTACACAGATTGAAAGCTGTCGAACTATTGCGGCCGGTTTTTGCAAGAAATACCCAGGCCGGTTTCAAATGCGCTTGTCGCAGGACATGCCATTCTTCGTCTGTCTCAACCACGAAAACGTCATCTGCCAGCCGTATTTCAACACAGCGGTCGGGGCGGAAACTTTTACTTGGCAGTTGGACCTCGATGCTCGGGACGAAGTGCAGGACCACTTTGAAAGTCTATGGGGAACTCGTTGGGTTCTTTTTGATTTTGGGAACCTGCTCGTCCCCTTCGACCACGCGCGTGTCAGTCGTTCGTTGCTCAAATGCTTGCCTCGGAAACAGCGTGACGTGCGTTCGCAGGAGCGCATCCATAACTTCATTTTCGGAGCGGACGAGTCTATCGATGGCCGATCGCGGAATGTCCTTCTAGAAAGGAAAGAGCGAGATCTGGCCTGGTTGTGGAACGGCTTTCGTAAAGAATTTTCCGTTACGATCTCGCTGGAGAAGTTTCGAAAGGCTTGGTGCTCGATTTTCGATGAAGCGCATGGCGAGTCCCTTCGTTGCCTAGCGGAGGTGCGCAAACTGGGTGTGAATGTGGGGATTTGTTCAAACACGAATGTGGCGCACTGGGATTACATTCATCGGTGTTACCCGGCGATAAGTGCCCCCGGCATCCGTCACTTTTTGTCCTTCAATTTTGGTGCCGTAAAAACCGAGGCCAAGTTCTTTGACGAGATCGTCAAGATAACCGAGCGGCCTCACGAAGAACATGTCTTGATTGATGATCTCCCTCAAAATATTGCTGCAGCAGAACGATCTCGCGTTCGTGGCATAAATGTTACCCCACCGGTTCGTTTCGAGACCGTCCGTGATTTTCTTCTTTTGCACCACTGGATCTGAAGTCTGTGACGGGCGGTCAAACAGGCCGAGCATTCGCAGGACGGCGGGTTGGCGCGCGCCGAATTCGCCGCTCTTGGCAAACCAACTCTCGAAGGCAGCGAGCATCTTGAAGGTCGTGCCGCCTTGTTCGTTGCGGTCGGCTTCCTCGAATTTCACCAGGTCGCGGCGGCGGATGTCGCCGCTGTGCGCGCGGGCGAGGAAGCGGCCCAGCAGGTTGAGCGTGAGGGCGTGGCCGTCCACTTCGCGGCTGGCTGCGAGGAGTTCGGTGTCGTCGGGTTTGATTTCCGCCGCGCCGGCTCGTTTGGCGCCGGCGTGATGGAGCAACGCGGCGCCGGCTTCTTCGGTGAGGTTGCCGAGGTCCACGTGGAGCACGCTGCCCCATGCGGCGTCTGGGCGGCGTTGGAAATCGGCGAGGTCGGTGAGCGGTTCGCGCGTGGTGACGAGGCACAGGGCCTGGTTGGGAGTTGATGGTTGAGCCGCCTCCGCGTCGCTTTGGCGAGCCAAGGAGTTGAGAGTGGAGGACTTGCGGGCGAGTTGTTTCAACAGGCTCTGCACGCCGGGGGCGCGGAGTTGGCCGCCCATCGGGCCGGGCGGGTATTGGAGCGGCTCGATGCCGTCGAGGATGAGCAGGGTGCGCTCGCGGACGACGGCGTCGGCGAGCAGGCGGCCTTTGTCCCACGGCGAGAGCGTCGGCTCGCATTGCACGCCGAACCATTCGAGGGCGTGGGCAAGGAAGGTGTCTTCGGAGGCCTGCCGGTCTTCCTTGGTGCCCTGGCTGTAGAAGCTCCAGGCGTAAATACGATCGAGGGTCGAAAGTCGAGAGTCGAAGGTGGGACCACCGCCTTGCGCATCTGGCACTCGACCATCGACGCTCGACCCTCGACGCAGCAGCCTTTGGAGCCAGTGTTGGACGAGCATGGTCTTGCCCACGCCGCCCCACGCGACGAGGGAGACGATGGCGGTGTACGGCTGGGCGAAGGCGAGGTCGAGGAGGGCGAGTTCCTGCTCGCGGCCGATGAGTTTTTCTTCGCGCTGGCCGGTGGTGCGGGTGAGTGGGAATTTGTCGAGGTAGGTTTTGGTTTCTCCCCTCACCCCAGCCCTCTCCCCATCGGATGGGGCGAGGGAGTCAAGGGCTGCGCGGCTGAGTTCTTCGGCAATCTCGGTGGCGAGTTTGCGGAAGACGCGGTCTTGGGCGGCTTCGGAAAGTTGCGAGAGCGGATTGGACTCATTCGGCGATTGTGTCGCGCGCAACCAATCGTGAGTCTTCCAGTTGCAGTCTTCGCAAATGACGGGAAAGACAGGCAGCTTGTCACGCTGCTGGCGATCCTTGAGGAATGGGAACTCTTCTTTAAGAATATATTCGGATTCGAGGGCTTCCTTGGTGAGCAGCACCACGGCAAGTCGTGCGTTGCCCATGGCCGACTTAATGTCGTCATCCCAAAACGAACTGACGCGGATTCTGCCGTCCTGCCACACATCGAGCAAGCGGTGTCGCTCGAAGACGTGCAATGCCCGCAGCAACGCCGCCTTCCACGCTGGCCCTTTGCCCCGGTGGCTGTAGCTGATGAAGATGCGGGCCTTTCCCGAGTTCATGGAGCAGCTTGCTTCCCCGTGACTGCCTTCTTGGACTTCGAGGGTCTCGCAGGTTTCTTTTTCGAAGGCACAGAAGCAGATTGGCAAGGCACCAGTTGAAACCCGCTGGCACTCAGGTAATCAACCGTGGCAAGAACCTGATCCCGATCCTTGGCCTTTTGGCTTTCCGGCAAGGCTTTCAACCCAACTGCTGGAGGATTTGACGGATACCGGACTGCCCGTTGTTCAGGACTCAAGTGACGCCATGGGAGCATGGCTGGATGCAACTTCATTGTGTTATCCCGCTTCTTGCCATACCACCAACCCGAAGCAAGCTTCGAGAAAAGCCACCGGTCATGTTCCAGCTCTGCCAACTTCTCGATTTGTTCGCGCGACAATGGTTTCTTGATACCAGCGGGCGCTGGAACAATCACGCAGCCGATCTCAGCAACCTTATCGTATGTGGAACGTGCAGCCTTGCGGTTTTCCTCCTGGTCTTCGTCGCTTAACTGATCCCACGGCACCAGTTTGCTGCTGAGCTTCTTCTTTTCATCGCTCACTTTGCCGTACTTGTATCTCCGAGCCTTGAGTGATCGGCAATAGTAGGCGTGAATTGCCCTGCCATGTTCTTCCTCTCGGCTCTGGCCAAACCCAGTCAGCGCCATAAACTCCCAGGCGGGCACATGCACATTAAGCTGGTCTGGCTGCGGCAAACACGACGGGGCGAAGAATTCTCTATTGGACAAGGTACTGCTCAGAATAATTGACTCCATTGACCGTGCGCCGTGGCGATAGTGACTAACCGTCAGGAGAGCGCGCAATACGCCATGGTCAATGTTAATCTTGTCCCCTGGTCCGACTAACTCAGGACGGTTTCGCCGCAACATTGATTCAAGCAGAATGGCCCGACGGACGACATGGGTAGGATCGGCAGAGGCATCGCTATCCACTGGGTTCGGCCCCAAGATATCCAAGTATCCGCGCAAACGACTTACAAAATCAGGCCCTTTGACCTTCTTGAAGTCGTCATTATCGTCGGTATCTTGCAGTCTGTTAAATGCACTGAAACTGGCGCAGGTGCCACCGGCAAAAACAAAGATTGCCGGGCCGATGGGATGGATCGCCTGACCATCAAGGAATGTTCCGTCTTGCATCGGCTCCAAGAAATACCGTAGCCACCCGAGGGACTCATCACGCAAGCTTGTATCGAATTCATCCCAGAAGACCAAGGGCACCTTGCCTGCCAAACGTGCGTCTCGAACAAGATGAAATGCATCTGCCAAAGCCTCGGGTCCGGTAAACTGCGAAAGGTTGAAGGTCATCACTTTGATCTCATCGGATGTTCCCTTTGCGATTTGCTTCACCCCAAATGATTTTCCCGAGCCGGGAGGGCCGAAAACGGCAATAGACACGGGTTGAAGC
>CAYIOH010000357.1:0-4746 GCA_964364975.1 uncultured Bifidobacteriaceae bacterium | reverse complement strand
ACGGAATCGCTACTAAGCGCCGTTCGGATTTCACGGCGGGGTTCGGTTGAACCGGACTCCGCCTTTTTGACTTTTATTTTTCCCCGCGTACCTCCGCCGGTTCGGGGTTGCCGATCCGCAGCCTCCCCCTGAAAGTGCAGAGACGCACATTCAAATCTCGGTTTATTTTCACCTATGTCATTTAACGCTCTTGGCCTTGAGGCCAACATTCTTCGAGCCGTTCAGGAAGCCGGTTACACCGAGCCGACACCCATTCAAACCGCGGCCATTCCGCAGATTCTCGCGGGCCACGATCTCATCGGCATCGCGCAGACCGGCACCGGCAAGACGGCGGCGTTCGTGCTGCCGATTCTGGCGAAGCTCGTGGGGCAGACTGGCAGCGGCCAGCGGCGCGTCACTCGCGTGCTCGTCGTGGCGCCGACGCGCGAACTCGTGGTCCAGATCGAGGAGAACGTCCGCGCTTATGCCCGGCATCTCCCGCTGCGCATGGCCACGGTCTTTGGCGGCGTGGGCGAACGGCCCCAAATTGACGCGCTGCGTTCCGGCGTGGACATCGTTGTTGCCACGCCCGGACGGCTGCTCGATTTGATGGGACAGCGGTGCGCCGATTTTTCGGGACTGCAATTCCTCGTGCTTGATGAAGCCGACCGCATGCTCGACATGGGTTTTCTGCCCGACATCCGCCGCATCGTGCAGGCGCTGCCACAGAAACGACAAACGCTGCTCTTCTCGGCCTCGCTCTCGCGCGAAATCGAGGGAGTGACGCGGGAATTTCAGCGCGCACCGAAAATCGTCCAGATTGGCCGACGCGCGAACCCCGCCGAGACCGTCACGCAACTCGTCTATGAAGTGCCGAAGCACCACAAGCCCGCGTTGCTGGTCCATTTGTTGCGCGACCCGAACATGAACATGGTGCTGGTGTTCACCCGTATGAAGCACAGCGCCGACCGCGTCGCGCGCAAGCTGGAAAGCTGCGGCATCAAGACCGGCACACTGCACTCGAACCGCTCGCAGAACCAACGGCTGCGCGCGCTGAAAGATTTCAAATCCGGCGTCGTGCGCGTGCTCGTGGCGACGGACATCGCGGCGCGCGGCATTGACGTGGATGGGATTTCGCACGTGGTCAATTACGATTTCCCGATGCACTCCGAGGATTACGTCCATCGCATTGGCCGCACGGGCCGGGCGCACGCGGTGGGCGACGCCATCAGTTTCGTCACGCCGGAAGACCATGGTGAATTGCGCGCCCTCGAACGTTTCATTGGCCGTGGCATCGTGCGCAAGCGCGCCGAAGGTTTCGACTATCAGGCCGCTGCCCCGCAAGGCGCTGACGCGTTCGAGCGGGAACGCCGGCCGAGGCATGGTCATGCCCGGCCTAATTCGTCGGGCAGATCTTCACCCGGCAGTTCCAGCCCGCAAGTGGCTGGCTTGCGAGTGGGCGGCTATGCCTCTCACCGCACGGGATCAAGCCGGCGGTGGCGGCGTTGAATCGGAAGCGTTGAAAAGGGGATGGAGGAAAAGTCCCGCGAGTTTGCAGAACAGGGAAATGAGATTTACGCGAGGGCGTTAAACCAGTAGTAAGGGGTCATGCACTGGGTCGCTCCATCCGAGAAAGACACCGCCAACGACACGCTGGAAAAACGTCTTTGGGGCGCTGCCGATCAGCTTCGCGCCAACTCCGGCCTCAAGTCGCAGGAATACTCCGCGCCTGTTCTCGGTCTGATTTTTCTCCGCTTTGCTGACGCGCGATTCAGCGTCCGCCGGGCGGCACTGGAAAAAGCCGCCGTTTCTTCGCGGCGCGGTTCGCGTCTGGACGATCCGGATGCTTACAACGCGGAAGGCGTTCTGTTCCTCACGCCCAACGCCCGCTTCGAAAAGCTGCTCGCGCTGCCCGAAGGCGCGGACGTGGGCAAGGCCGTCAACGAAGCCATGCGCGACATTGAGAAGCACAACGCGCAACTCGCCGGCGTGCTGCCCAAGACCTACAACATCTTCAACAGCACGCTCCTCAAGGAACTGCTCAAGCGCGTTTCCGAAATCCCCGTCAGCCTCGACTACGACGCCTTTGGCCGCGTCTATGAATATTTCCTCGGCGAATTCGCCCGCACCGAGGGACAGAAGGGCGGCGAATTCTACACGCCCAGTCCCATCGTCCGGTTTCTCGTTGAAGTGCTTGAGCCGTATCACGGGCGCATCCTCGATCCGGCGTGCGGTTCGGGCGGCATGTTCGTCCAGAGCGCGCGCGCTTTGTGGCCGAGCACAAAAAGAATCCGTCATCCGAACTCGCCATTTGCGGTCAGGAAAAAGTCGCCGAGACCGTGCGGCTCTGCCGGATGAACCTTGCCGTTCACGGTCTCGAAGGCGACATTCGCGAAGCCATCACCTACTACGAAGATTTGCACCAGAGCATCGGGCGATTCGACTTCGTCCTCGCCAATCCGCCGTTCAACGTGGACGCCGTGGACAAGGAACGGCTGAAAGATTCCGTCGGGCCGGCCCGCCGCTTTCCGTTCGGCATGCCCCGGCCTGACAATGCGAACTATCTCTGGATTCAACTCTTCTATTCCGCGCTGAACGACAAAGGCAGAGCCGGTTTCGTCATGGCCAGCGGAGCGGAAGGCGCTGGCGGTTCTGAAAAGGAAATTCGCAAGCATCTGATTGAAGCGAAGGCGGTGGATGTGATGATCGCCGTCGGAACGAATATGTTTTACACGGTTACGCTGGGATGCGTGCTCTGGTGTTTTGACCGTGGGAAAAGAAAAACACTGCGCGCTGACATGGTTCTCTTTCTCGATGCACGGCATATCTATCGCCAGATTGATCGCGCTCACCGTGACTGGACACCTGCGCAAATCGGTTTCCTCGCCAATGTTGTCCGCCTTTATCGCGGCGAAGAACCGGACTTCACGCTTGGGGGCGACGAAGCCGAAGCGAAGCTCAAAGAATTCTTCGGCAAGAAGCCGAAGTATGGTGACGTGGCTGGGCTGTGCAAAGCCGCCAAGCTTTCAGAGATTGAAGCGAAAGATTGGTCGTTGAGTCCGGGGCGCTATGTGGGAGTCGCGCCGGGCAAAGCCGTCAGCGACGAGGATTTCACCGAGCAACTCGAAAGACTGAACGAGGAACTCGAATCGCTCAATGCCGAGGCGCGAGACCTCGAACAAACCATCGCCCGCAACGTGACGGGGATTCTGGAGGCATGAATTTACCGACTGACGTAGAATTTGCTGAAGCTCCATTCGAGATCATCGACGGAGATCGGGGCAAGAACTACCCAAAGCAAAGTGACTTTCTGGATTCCGGACACTGCTTATTCTTAAGCGCCACCAATGTCACGAAGACCGGATTCGATTTTTCTAGCTGCCTGTTCATTGATGAAAAAAAAGATGCCGCACTCAACAGGGGGAAACTTCAGCGAGAAGACATCGTTCTGACAACAAGGGGCACTATCGGCAACACAGCCTATTTCAATGCCGCCGTTTCCTTTGAGAACCTTCGGATAAATTCTGGAATGGTAATTCTGCGGTGCGATAAAACGAAGATATTACCTCCCTACTTGTATCACTTCCTCCGCTCCCCGAGTTTTTATGCTCAAGTGAACTCACTGAGGAGTGGCGTAGCCCAGCCGCAACTTCCTATCCGAGACATGCGGCGCATCAAGCTCCCGTTTCCCCCGCTGCCGGTGCAACGGCGGATAGCGGGCATCCTGTCGGCCTACGACGAGCTGATGGAGAACAGTCAGCGGCGCATCCGGATTTTGGAGGCGATGGCTCGCGCGCTTTATCGCGAGTGGTTTGTTAAATCAGCTTCAACATTCGCCGTTGACAAGCGCACACTTGGCGAACTTTGCGAACTGGTGAAAGAGCCGTTTGACGAACAGGCTCACGCAGACCGCCCGTTGCTTGATCTGTCGCGGATTCCGCAGCGTTCGATTGCTCCGGCTGAAACCGGCAAGGCGAGCGAATTGACTACCTCTCGAATACTGTTCGAGCCGGGCGACACTTGTTTGGCGCAATCCGTTGTTACTTGCACAAAGTCATCGCAGCACATTATCCGGGCGTGACGAACACTTCCGTCTTTGTGCTTCGCCCAAAACAGCCGAGCTTCAGAAGCCTCGTCGCGCTAATCGCGAGCGCCCCCGACACGATTCGTTGGGCTGACACGCACAGCACGGGCGCGAAAATGCCGGTCATCAATTGGGGAGTTTTCCAAACAATGCCAGCGCCGTTTCCTTCTGACGCCCTCGCCAAGCGCTTTGAGAAACTAGCCGGCCCTATGCTCGATCAGATTGGAGTCCTCGCTAATCAAATCCAAAACCTCCGCCGGACGCGCGACCTGCTGCTGCCGCGTCTGCTGTCGGGGCAGGTGGAGTTAAAATGAGCGGCCTGATCCATGAGCGCCGTCGGCGCGGCATCGTTGTAGAAAACCAGGCAAAGAAAATTTTAGCTCCGTCAGGAGCGACATCATCAGGAAAGAATATGCCGCCCCGCCGGGGCTGGAAATGAAATGGATTTTCATTTCTACAAAGATGTCGCGCCTACGGCGCTGGGATGTGCCAGCACAGCGCCACTACAACGCCAGTGCTACACGAGCACCGCACGAGGACTGCGTCACCGGCAACACGGGGTTACGAATTGAGATTGCGCAATATGCTGATTTATTGGCACATTGCACTTGAGTTTACTGAAAGCATGGAGTTTACTGCGCAGTAAACAGCGGCCAATGAGTAAACTGAACACCATCACCACG
>CAYIOH010000356.1:0-4771 GCA_964364975.1 uncultured Bifidobacteriaceae bacterium | reverse complement strand
TTTGCCGTCGGCTACGCGCAGGCGGAGGATCGGCTCGAGGAATTGCTGAAGAACTACCGCCGCGCCAGCGGCACCATGGCGGAAGTGTTCGGCCCGGGCAATTTCCGGAACGACCTGATCGCGCGCATCTTTCGCCACGAGGAAATCAGCCGGGAGAAATACGGCCAGCTCAGTCCGAAAGTGCGCGCCGTGATTGAGGCCTACCAGGCCGGCATCAAGCATTTCATGAAGGAACACCCGGAACAGGTACCGGCTTGGGCGCAGGAAATCCATCCGTGGGATGTGGTGGCGTTGGGCCGGTTCATCATCTGGGGCTGGCCGCTGGGCGAGGCGGGGGGTGACCTCCTGCGCGCGGGCATCCAGCCTGATGACATGGGCTACCGCGGCTCGAACGAAATGCTGATCGGCCCGAAGCGCACCGCGATGAAAGCACCCATCGCGGTCATTGATCCGCACTTGAGCTGGTATGGGGAATTCCGCTTTTACCAGGTCCGGATTTACGCCGGCGATTTCAACGTGTCCGGCGTTTCCATTCTGGGCACGCCACTGCCCAGCTTGGGCCACAGCCGCTACTGCTCCATCGCCATGACCACCGGCGGCCCGGACACTTCGGACATCTTCGAGGAAGAACTCAACCCCGACAACCCTCGCCAGTACCGCTACGACGGCCAGTGGCGGGACTTGCAGATGCGAAAGGTGAAGATTGGCGTGAAGAACGGCGACAAAGTGGATTGGAAGGAACTGGAACTCGAATACACGCCTCACGGACCGATCGTTGCGCACAAGAAGGGCAAGGCCTACGCGATGGCCATCCCATATTTCGACGAGGTCGGCTTGACCGATCAAACGTACGGAACGTTGACCGCCCGCAATCTCGCCGAGATGAAACGCGCCCTGGCCCGGCTTCAACTCATGGCGCAGAACGTGATGGTCGCCACCGTGCAAGGCGACATTTACTACGTCCGGAATGGCCGCGTGCCGATCCGCGCGCCGGGCACAGAGCCTGGCCGCCCCATTCCCGGCGCGTATTCGACCAACGAGTGGCGCGGCATTCATCCGTTCGCGGACCTGGTCCAGGTCGAAAACCCGTCGCAAGGTTACATGCACAACTGCAACGTGACGCCGTTCGGGATGATGAAAGACAGCCCGCTCACGCCCGAGAACTACGCGAAATTTCCTTACCTCTACAACGCCAGGCGCGAGGCCCCGCGCCATCAGCGGGCCGAGATGATGACCGAACTGCTCGATGCCGCCCGCGACGTCACGGTGGAGAAGGCCATTGACATCGCTTTCAGTCCGCAGGTTTATCACGTCGAGAAGTGGCAGGAGCGCCTTAAGGAGGCGTGGACGAAAACGCCCGACGCAGACAAGCAAGCCGACGCGGCCGAAGTTTACGGGCTGATCCAGCAATGGAATCGCCGCAGCGACGCGGATTCCGAGGGCGCGCTGGCCTGCTACGCGTTCAAGAAAGGGCTGGACCCGGAAATCACCCGCGACGTTGAGCCTCCCTCGGACCTGACCAACAAGGAACTGCTCGCCGCGCTCGGCAAAGCCGCCGAATGGCTCAAGACAAACTTCGGCTCGCTGCATGTCGCGTACGGAAAATATTTCCGCGTCGGCCGGCAGGGCGGGGACCGGACGTATCCGGTAGGCGGCGGTTCAGTGGGCGAGGCCGGCATGGCAACCCCGCGCGCCATCGGCTTCAACAAGGCCGCCAAGGAGATGGTTGGCCGCAGCGGCCAGACTTCCACCCAGATAGTCATTATGACCGATCCGCCCGAGTCCTACACTGTTGTCCCGCTCGGCGCCAGCGACCACCAGGAGAGCGGCCACTGGGATGACCAGGCGGAAAAACTGTTCAGCAAAAGCAAAGCGACCCCGACGTATTTCATGAACCGTAAGGAATTGCTGAAGCACGTGACGGCGACGAAGGTTTTGAAATCAACGGCTGTGGCGCAGACTCGCTAGGGTTTGCGTCCGGCTGCCTGAGCCATGAGCGACAAATCGAAAATCTCGCGTCGCGTTTTTCTCAAGCACTCGGGGGTTGCCGGCGTCGGACTTGCCTCGGCGGGCGGATTGGGCCTGATGTCCAACTGGCTGGTCGCGGAAGAATCAACTCGCGATGCCGCGGCTTTCGTTCGCAATATTGCCGACGCGGAAATCCGTGCCGGGGTGGAGGCAGCGATTTTCAAGAACCTGCTTCCGGCTGCGACCGAACAAAATTACCCGGGTCATTTCACGATCACCGCGGACGGCCAGGCTTACGGCGGCGATACGACCTGGCCGGGGTTGGATTCGTGGCAGATGACCGGGGCGTATCTGCTCCTCGACCGCACCCGGCTGGTCTTGGATTACTTCGAGTTCGTTCGGGCCTCTCAACGCCAGGACGGCAACATCCCGTTTGCCATCTTCTCAGGCGACACACAGCCCAACAAAACTCACCTGCGCGGTTTGAAGTCGCCCGAGGACGTCTTCACTTACCAGCCTCCCAAGCGCGACGGGCTACCGGCTTCCAGCCAGGAAAAGCGCACCTGGATCGGCCTGTTCGAGCATTGGCAACCCAAAGCCAATCCCCTGAGCACGCTGGGCGCCGTCTGCTACCTCCTCACCGCGGCGGAAATCCTGCGCGCCACCGGTTCCGTGGTGTGGCTGCGCGAACGGCTCCCCTCGCTCGAAGCGGCCGCGCAACACGTTCTGAGCCGAAGGAGCGACAACGGATTGATAGGCGGTTCGGCGTTTTACGTGGAATTGCCGCCGCGGCATGGCTGGGACGGCGTCACGCAATGTTACGTCATCCACGCCTTCCGCGAACTGGCAGACCTGTTACGGGCGGCGGGAGAAAGAAAGCGCGCAGCCGCCTGGTCCAGCCATGCCAACAAGCTGGCGAAGGGTTTCACCGCAGCCTTTTGGTGTAAGGACCACTTCGCCGAGTACATCCATGCAGAACGCGGGCTGGTTGATTCACACGGCCTGTCAGATGTGAACTGGGCGGCGGTCGCGTTCGGTGTGGTCAGCGGCCGTGACCGCAAACGGCTTTGGGCGCGCCTGTTGTCGGAGCCGGGCTTTTGGCTCGGGGAAATGCCGACGCAAATCGTCACGAAGCCTTTTAGCTATGAGCCGTGGGAGTACAACGAACCGGTGCCCTTCCCGGTCACACCGCTCAACGACGTGGCCGCGATGGGGCGGGTCTGGTATCTGGAAGTCACCGCCTGCCAGCGCCTGCGCGCGCGCGCCCGCCTCGTGGAGTCGGTTCGCAAAGTGTGCCGGGCCGCGAAGAATGAGGGCTACTGGCGCGAGCGGTATCATCCCCAACGCGATGGCACGGTTTCGCCGGCCGGTGCACAGAAGTATTGCGAGTACGCCGCCGTTCTCGTTCGGGTGGTGCTTGGCAACCGAGAGGTCTTCTGCCGATGATCGCGAGTTTCGAGTTGGTGCAATGGGTTGACGGTTCAGTCTGCTTTGCTATTTTTCCCGAAGGATTTCTGTGCGCACCCGATTGCCAAAGTTGACCGGTGGTTTGATTCTCTCTCTGATCACTTCCATGTCGCCGGGACTGGCGCCGGCTGCGCCGTCGGCGGTGACCGACGCCAGCCCGCTGTCAGCGAAGGCGAAGTTTTTCCAGCAGGACCTCCTCGACAAGCATTGGCTCGACGGTCTTTACGTGAGCATTGTCCCATCGGCGCCTGCGGGAAACAAACTGCCTCACACGGTGGACGAACCGGGCAACGTGATTCACGCGGGAGTTTGGACCGGCCGCTATCTCGCCGGCGTGGGCTATCAGTACGCGGTCACACGCGACCCATGGGTGCGGCGGCACGGCGGCCAGATTCTGCGCGCGCTGCGAATTCAGCAGGAGATAACCGGCAAGCCGGGTTTGCTGGCCCGCGGCTATGTGAAGGGCCACGGCCCGGTGGAGGGCTGGGAGCGTAACGGCCAGGACTCGCCAGAATGGCATCAGGGCCAGGGGAAGTTCGCTGACTACCGCTGGTACGGCGATGTCAGCGTGGATAATTTCAACGCCGTGCTTTACGGCTACGCGATCTACCACGATCTGGCGGCGGACACCGCCCAGCGCCGGTTGATTGCCGAGGACGTGGATCGCCTGATGACGCATCTCCTGGAGAATCACTGCCGCATCGTTGACGTGGACGGCGAAGTCACGCTCTGGGGCCACGTCGGCATGGATCCGGACCCGACCCGCGATGATTATTACCAGAAGGTCTATGCCCCATACCTCAGGCGATTGAACTTGGAGGGTGCGCCGTGGCGACCGCCGCTGCGCGCCTCGCTGATGCTCCTGCCCGATTTGCTGATCGCCCATCACGTCACGGGCAAGCCGCGCTATCTGGACTTCTATCGTCAGGTCTTAGACCGGTTCAAGGACAACCCGGACGTGCTACGCGACTCCGGCCCGTTCAGCCTGCAACGCCTGGCGCGAGTGAATCACAGCAGCGAAGGCCAGTCCTACGAAGCCCTCTACAACCTGATCCGCTACGAAACGAACCCGGAACTGCTCAAGATTTATCGCAAGTGGGTCGAGGAACTTTGGGAGATGAACTGGATGGAGGGCAACTCACTGTATGCCTGGATGACCCGCGCGTTGCTGCCGGAATACCGGGCGCCCGCAAGAGCCGGTGTGAGTTCGACGGCGCCGGCGGAGATTCCCCAGGACGAGGAGGCGATGAAGCTGGCGTTGGACAGCCTGCGATTGTATCCTGTGGATCGGGTGCTCCGTCCGGTGATGAACTCGCTGCGCTCCGACATCGAACGC
>CAYIOH010000355.1:0-4792 GCA_964364975.1 uncultured Bifidobacteriaceae bacterium | reverse complement strand
GCGACTGGACGATCTTGCCGATGAAGCCATCGTGGATGAGTTTCATGTCGCGGATCAGCGTCGAGTTGGAGCGGCTCTGCGTGCCGTGCTGCACGATGCGCCCATGCTTCTCTGCGGCGGCAACGAGCTGCCGGCCTTCATAGATATTGTGGGAAAGCGGCTTCTCCACGTAAACGTCCTTGCCCGCCTGGCAGGCCCAGATGGCGGCGAGCGAATGCCAGTGGTTCGGCGTGGCGATGGTGACGGCGTCAATCTCTTTGTCTTGCAGCGCTTCGCGGATGTCCTTGTAAAGCTTCGGCGCCTTGCCTTGCGCGGCTTCGACGGTCTTCGCGCCGCGGGCCAGCACGCTCGCATCCACGTCGCACAGGGCCACGTATTCGGCGTCGTCCTTCATTCCTAGGATATCCTTGATGTGCGAGTTGCCCTGGCCGTTGAAGCCAATCGTGCACATGCGGATGCGGTTGTTCGCGCCGAATACTTTTCCGCTGGCCATTGTTCCCGCCACGATGACTGCCGTGGCTGTCTTTCTCAGGAATTGTCTGCGTGTGAGTTCCATAATCAGTCCTTTGTCAATGAGTTGAGGTAGTTTTCGAGATTCGTGTAGCCATTGCCATCGGTATCAGACGCGCCGCCGGCCGGGTTATTCGGAGCCAATCCGTGCTTGCGTTCCCAATCGTCCGGCATGCCGTCATGGTCAGAGTCTATCGGCGCTGGCGCGGAGCGCAACTCCGGCCAGCCGCCCACTGCCGCCTGCGAATCAATGATCCCCTTGCCGCCACCCGCACGATCAAGAGCGTCACCATCACTCCCCCACCGGCAACTGGCTTTATCGGTTGAAGAAGCAAACTCGATGAAACAGCGACAGAAACCAGGCAAGAAATGTTGAAGCTTTGACAAGATTGGAAATGCCCGTTGTCTCCGACTCTATTAGATTGACCTCGTGAATTAAGCGCCGCACTGGCCGTCTATCTTATCAGCTAGGGATTATCAGACGGTGACCGGGCTTGTTTCATAACGGAAAACTAAGAACGACTATGAAAAAATCACTGACCCTCACAATCGCCATCATCGCGGTTTCGGCTTTATCGGCCAGCGCCGCGGATGCCAAGGCCAACTACGAAAAAGACTGCGCCAAGTGCCACGGCGCCGACGGCAAAGGCCAGACGAAGATGGGCCAAAAACTGGGCGCGAAGGACTATACGGATGCCAAAGTCCAGGCTGAGTTGAAGGACGATGCCGCGTTCAAGGCCACCAAAGAAGGCCTGAAGAACAAAGAAGGCAAACAATTGATGAAGCCGGCGGAAGGTTTGTCCGACGCCGACATCAAGGCTCTCGTAGCCCACATGCGGACGTTCAAGAAGTAGTTTGCCAGTCTCCGCCGTCCTGGGATTTCTTGGATTCAACGCGGTTGGCGGGCGGGGTTCGATCAGCCCGCCAACCGGGATGGAGACTTGTGTTCAGCGATATGAGCATCAAACTGATGTCATTCGGTGCAGCCAACATAGTCTGACCAGATTTCAGCCACACGAACAACATGAGCACTGAGAATCCTCCCGCGATAGCCGCGCGACCGTCGTTGTTGCGCAACTGGCTCAGCTTGACGGGACTCGTCGTTGTCATCGGCAGCCTGTTTTCGTTTTTCCTGCTGTTCCTGTTGGATACGCTGGCGCACTTCTCGAATCCCTACATCGGCATTCTCACTTATTTCGTAGCGCCGGCGTTTCTGTTTTTCGGGTTGTTCCTGACGGGGGTCGGCGCGTTGCGCGAGCGCAAGAAGTTGGGCGAATCGGCAGGGTTCCTGCCCAAAATGGTCGTGGACCTCTCGCGACCACGCGACCGGAAGATCATGGGGTTGTTCGTCGCGGGCAGCTTGCTGTTCCTCCTGCTTTCCGCAATTGGGAGCTACCATAGTTATCACTTTACCGAGTCCACCCAGTTCTGCGGTCAGACTTGTCATACGGTGATGAGACCAGAACTGGTCACTTATCAGAACGGTCCACACGCGCGGCTCTCCTGCACCGAGTGTCACATCGGGCCGGGCGCACAATGGTTTGTCAAAGCGAAGATTTCCGGCATGTACCAACTCTATGCCACCACCTTCAACAAATATCCGCGGCCAGTGCCGACGCCGATCAAGAACCTCCGCCCCGCCCAGGAAACCTGCGAGCAATGCCACTGGCCCAAGAAGTTCGTCGGCAACCTGGACCGCACTTACAATTACTTTCTGGGTGACGAAACCAACTCGCCGTTCACTGTGCGCCTGACGATGATGGTGGGTGGCGGCGACCCGACGCATGGCCCGGTCGGCGGTATTCATTGGCATATGAACGTCGGGAACAAAGTCGAATACGTCGCTGCGAAGCCGGAAGCAGGCGCGTGGATTGCCGACGATACTCGCGAAAAAATTCCCTGGGTGCGCATGATTGATCCCCAGGGTATTGTGACCGAATTTCGCGCGCCGGGGTTCACGAATGACCCGAACAGCTTTGCGATTCGCACGATGGACTGCATGGACTGCCACAACCGGCCGGCGCACATGTACAAATCGCCGAACAAGGCGGTGAATCTTGCGATGTCGCTGCCAGACCAGATTGACCGCACGCTGCCGTGGATCAAGACCAACGCCGTTTATGCGCTCACGCGGAATTACACGAACGAAACGCTCGCCCTGCAGGGGATCGCCACGATTCTGGCGGATCGTTATCCGGCGGATAAATTTCCCGCCAAGCAGGAAAGCGTGCGCAAGACTATCGGCATCGTGCAGCAGATTTATCGGGACAATTTCTTCCCGGAAATGAAAGCAACTTGGGAGACTTACCCGGATCACATCGGCCATATGATCTGGTCGGGCTGCTTCCGCTGTCACGACGGCAAACACAACACCGCCGATGGCAAGCGCAGCATCAAGGCCAGCGATTGCAACACCTGCCACACGATTCTCGCGCAGGGCAAGGGCGACGAACTCGATTTACTGACGCCGGGCGGGCAAAAATTCAAACATCCCGGGGACGAAGTAGATGGGGCCTGTAATGATTGTCACACGGGCGGGCTGTAGCGGGGCAGGAATGTTCGCGGTGGCAGAGATGGCGCGCTACGCCGTCCAGCGCCGCGGTGAGCGGCGCAACGGATGCTGGTAGCCCCGCGATTTGTGCGCGCTTCGTTCCGCCCGCTGGACGCGGGCGGGGTCGTCGCAGCGCGACGACCCTACCTTGGGCTGCGGTGCGGTGACGCGCTGTAATGGGATTATTTATGAAATTGGCATCAAGGCTGACTGGAAAGAGAGTTCTCTTTCTCGTGGGATGGATTGTTGTTGCGGTCTCGTACTCCTTCGCCGCCGAGGAGAAATTTGCCAACGCCGATTGCCTCGACTGCCATACCGATCCCACGACAACCCGCAAGGTCGAGGGCAAGGATGTGCCGCTGGCGCTTTTCCCAACCAACACTTTCCAAAAATCCGTCCACGGAAAACTGAACTGCGTGGATTGCCACGTCGGCATCACGGACCTCGTTCACGATAGTAAACTGCAGCCGCCCAACTGCGTCACCTGCCACGAGGCGAAGCCCGGTCACGAAAAGGCCGCGCACGATTACGCCACGAGCATTCACGGCGCGAGCCACACGCTCGGCGCATCGGGCGCGGCAAGTTGCTGGGATTGTCACGGCGCGCACGAAATCTCGCCGGTGAAGCAGGCTGATTCGCCGGTCTTCAAACTCAACCTCCCCCGCACGTGCGCCAAGTGCCACAGCAATCCTGGACTGACGACCGAATATCAGATGAAGTTCCCGGAGGCGGCTGCGCAATACAACGACAGCATCCATGGTCGCGCGCTGCTGAAGATGGGCCTCATTGTCGCACCGTCGTGCAACGATTGCCACGGCGTGCATGACATCAAACGCGGTGTGGACCGCGATTCGCCGATTAATCACGCCAACATTGCCAAGACCTGCGGCAAATGCCACGTGGGTGTGGAGCAGATTTACGAACAGAGCGTCCACGGCCAGTTGCTGGCCAAAGGCGACAAACGCGGACCGGTCTGCACCGACTGCCACACTGCGCACGAGGTCGAGACGCCCAAGAACGGTCATTTCAAAATGGCCAGCGACGCGCGCTGCGGCAGATGCCACGAAGACCGGCTCACCCATTACCGCGATACCTATCACGGCAAGGCCATGGCGCTGGGCAAACCCAACGTCGCCTCGGACGTGGCCGCATGCTACGACTGCCACGGACACCACGACGTTCTGCCGCCCTCCAATCCCGCGTCACGGCTTTCGAAGACCAACGTCCTCGCCACGTGCCGCCGATGTCACCCCGATGCGACGATGGGCTTCACGGGATACAAACCGCACGCTAATCCGCTCGACGGGAAGAATTATCCGCTGTTCCACGCCGTGTTTCTGGGCATGACCGGATTGCTCATCGGCGTGTTCACGTTCTTTGGCCTCCACACCATCGTCTGGTTGGCGCGTGTGATCTATCTCTACCTGCATGACACGAAAACGTTCCGCGAAGCCAAAGTCAAATCGGAGACGGACGACGTATGGTTCACGCGCTTCGTGCCGTTCGAGCGCTTCCTGCATTTCCTCGTGGTGACGAGCTTTCTACTGCTGGTTCTCACCGGCATGCCGCTCAAGTTTTATTACACCGATTGGGCCAAAGTGCTGTTCCATTTCATCGGTGGCGCGGAGACGGCGCGCGCGCTGCATCACTTCGGCGCTGTCGTCACGTTCCTTTACTTCGGCCTGCATGTCGCCTCGCTCGTGGGCAAGTCCTGGAAGGGCAGAAGTAATT
>CAYIOH010000354.1:0-4795 GCA_964364975.1 uncultured Bifidobacteriaceae bacterium | reverse complement strand
TGCGGCCAATCTCCAGCGAGCGCAGGCATTTTTGCAGGCTTTCCTTGAACGTGCGGCCGATGGCCGTCGCTTCGCCCACGCTTTTCATCTGCGTGGTGAGCGTGGGGTCGGCTTGCGGGAATTTCTCGAAGGCAAAGCGCGGAATCTTGGTGACGACGTAATCAATGCTCGGCTCGAAGCTGGCGGGGGTTTCGCGCGTGATGTCGTTCTTGAGTTCGTCGAGCAGGTAGCCGACGGCGAGTTTTGGAAACAGCGGAAGTTTAACGAAGGCCAAAAAACGAATTGTTGCTTCCGATGCCTGTTTACTAGAAAGATCGTCTCCTCAGAAACAATCACAATCGGGAAATTGCTTTTAGGATTTCATTTCGCCGGCAACGGACACGCTGAAGCGCGAACTTCCCTTCACAACACACTCATTCGTCATTCCCCGGCGCGTCGCAGCGACACCTCACCCTGCCCTCTCCTCTGAAGAGTGTTCTTCCCCAACGTCCCTCACCCGGCCTTCGGCCACGCTTACTCGCTCGCGCCCACTCACTCGGCCCTCGCGGGCCTTCACCTTCGGTCGAATTCCTTTCGCCGTTTCCAAAACGGCTCAAGTCTCCCGCTCCCGCGAGCGAGGGACATCGAGCGAAGCGGAGAGGGTGGTGGTTTTCGTTTCCACCCAGCGCGCAAAGAGCCAGAGCAAATCCGCGAGGCGGTTCAGGTAGATGATGATCTCGGCATTGTGAAGCTGATCGGCTTCCTGCAAGGCACACACGCGCCGTTCGGCGCGGCGGCAGACGGTGCGCGCAACGTCCAGCGCCGCCGAAGACGGATTCGCCCCCGGCGTGGCCCAACCTTTGAACAAAACGTTCTGCGCTTCGAGTTCGCGAATGAGTTTGTCGAGCTTTACGGTCATTTGAGACGTAACGAGCGTGTAGCCGTCCTTGACGTAGCGCGGCAAGTCCTCGACCGCTGTGGCCAGTTCGCCCATGAGACTCACGAGGTCTTTTTGGATGAGCAGCAAGTTGTCGCGGGCGAAATCGTGTTCCGCCGTGGCGCGGGCCAGGCCCAGCGCGGCGTTCAATTCATCCACGCAGCCGTAGGCTTCCACGCGCGGGTGGCACTTGGAGACGCGCCGGCCATACATCAGGGCCGTCGTGCCCTTGTCGCCGGTTTTGGTGACGATGCTCATTCGCGTTCAGTCTTAACCTTGATCTTCCTCTCAATCTTACTCTCAAAACCCGGATTATGATTAAGAGAGCGATTAAGATTAAGAAAACAATTCACCGTTCCACAATCCGTTTGTAACTCCCAATGCCGTCCACGATGGCCCGCGCCATTTCGCGCCGGTAGGCGGCGTCAAAAATCTTTTTCCCCTCCGTGGGATGCGACATGAAGCCGGCTTCGATGAGGACGGCGGGCATGGCGGCGTCGCGCAAGACGGCGAAGCGCGCCCGCCGCACGCCGCGGTCTTCGACCTCGAGATTGCGCACGAGTGATTTCTGGATTTGGCAGGCGAGGAGGAGATTGTTTGCATTGAACTTGTTGCCGGTGGCCCAGCCGCCTTTGCCCTCGCCCCGCGCGTTGGTTGAACTGGCGCCCGCCGGCGTGAGCGCGTAAACTTCCGCGCCTTTGGCTTCATTGCGGCCGCCGTCGGTCGCGTTGAAATGCAGACTCACGAACAAGTCCGCGTTCCGGCTGCGCGCCACCGCGTTGCGGTCGAACAATTCCACGAAGGTGTCGCCCGAACGCGTGAGATACACCTGGAATCCGGCCTTGCGAAGCTGGTCGCGCAATTCAAACGCCAGCCGCAGCGTGAAATCCTTTTCCTGTTTCGAGGCCACGCGGTTGCCCGAATCCTTGCCGCCGTGGCCGGGATCGAGGCAGATGGTTTTGATTTTCTTGTCCGGGCCATTTCGCGGTGGCGCAAGCAACGGTCGCAGCGTGTTATCTGCGTCGAGCCGGGAAATCAAGATTTCCCCGTTCCGCGTGGCGAGTGGAAAGAGCAGCCATAGTTGAAGGCCGTTGAAGCGGGCTTCGCGCGAGTCAACGGCGAACTGAAACCGCACTGTCGCGTTGGTGAGCTGGAATGATTCGTCCCGCTTGAGCCAGCGCCACTTCAAACCCTTCACCCGCGACCAGTCGGCCAGTCCCACGTAATCGGTGCCATGAACTCGAACCGCATCGCCGCGCAGAGAAGCTGCGGGCGAACTCATCGCGGAAAGCGCGAGCGACGCCGCGAGCAGTCCGGGTGCGAAGCCATTTTTCATGTCGGCGCACTCTGCCCGCGCCGCCTACGGGGTTCAAGGCAAATGGCGCGCCGCGGAACGCCCGTCCGCCTTGTTCTTAATGATGACTGGCAACCGCGCCGAGAATGCCCAGTCCGAAGAGCAGGATGCATACAAGGATGCCGATCGCGAACAGAATGGTGGCGATGATGCCGCAGATTCTGCCGGCATTGGTGTTGCTGCGTCCGGTCGGATCCATGGCGCCGGCGTCCATTTCCTTCAGGTCGCCGTTGCCCATGATCCAAGCCGCGATGCCCAACGGCGTGCAGACGACCAAGCCGAGGATGCCGAAAACCAAGATGAGCGTGGCGCGATGTGGTTTCATAGTTGTTTGGGTTAGAAGTTGATTTCTTGTAAGAACACCCGTTCAATTTCGCAAGCTTAATTCTGACATGAACATTCACGAGTATCAGGCGAAACAGTTGTTGACGCAATTCGGCGTGGCCGTGCCGGCGGGAAACGTGTGCGACACGGCGGACGCGGCGAGGCAGATCGCCGGGGGGCTTTTCGCCAAAGGCGCGACGCTCGTCGCGGTCAAATCGCAAATCCATGCGGGAGGACGGGGCAAAGGAACATTCAAAAGCGGATTCAAAGGCGGCGTGAAGTTGTGTAAAACGGCGGACGAAGTTTTCCACGACGCCAGGGCCATGCTCGGCAACGTCCTCGTAACCAAGCAAACCGGACCGGAAGGACGGCTCGTCAGCAAATTACTCATCACGGTCGCGCCCAAGATCAAAAAGGAATTTTACCTGGCGGTGCTGCTTGACCGCGCCAGCTCGCGTCCACTCATCATGGCCAGCACCGAAGGCGGCGTGGACATTGAAGAGGTCGCGGCCAAGACGCCGGAGAAAATCGTGAAGGAATGGATTGATCCGGCGATCGGCATCCAATCGTTCAATGCGCGCAAGGTTGCCGTCGCACTCGGCATCAGGGGCGACGCGTTCAACGGCGCGGTCAAACTCATCCTGGGCATTTACAAGACATGGTGGGAATGTGACGCCTCGATGGTCGAAATCAATCCGCTATGCCTCATCGAAGGTCCCGGCGGCAAAGAGGCTCTGAGCGCCGTGGATGCGAAAATTTCGCTCGACGACAACGGGCTGTTCCGTCACGCGGACATTCAGGCGATGCGGGACTTGAACGAGGAATCGCCGTTGGAGGTCGAGGCCAGCAAATTTTCCCTCAATTACATCAAGCTCGACGGCAGCATCGCCTGCCTGGTCAACGGCGCGGGCCTGGCAATGGCCACGATGGACATCATCAAGCATTACGGCAGCGAGCCGGCGAATTTCCTCGATGTGGGCGGCGGAGCGAGCGAAGAACAGGTAGCCGCCGCGTTCAAGATCATCATGCAGGATCCGAACGTGAAGGGCATCCTCGTGAACATCTTCGGCGGCATCATGGATTGCAACGTCATCGCCACCGGCATCGTCGCGGCGGTGAAGGAAACGGGCTTGAAACTGCCGCTGGTCGTCCGGCTGGAAGGCAACAACGTCGTCGCCGGAAAGAAAACTCTGGCTGAATCCGGCCTAACGCTGATCACCGGTGATTCGATGGCTGACGCGGCGCAGAAGGTTGTGAAGGCTGTAAGCAAATGAGACAACCGATTAACGTCAACGAAATCATCGAAGAGATTCAAAGGGTGGATGCGGAAAAATCCGGTCCATGCCTCAGCCACCGTGTTTTCTTGGAGAAGAATCGTTTGACGATCCCCAAGAACAAAATCCTGCAATCATTTGACGGCAAGTGGAGTCTGGCTTGTAAAGCCGCAGGCGTAACTCCTTGCGAAGCACTTTCCGAATCAAAGATCGGGTTGGAAGAATTGGCGGATGAATTTTTACGTGCAGTGCTGCAGTTCTCTCCGTTGAAGATTCCCACCTTGCCGGAGCTGCGCAATCGTGGCGGTTCTCATTCTGATCATTCCTATTCAGTAAAGTGGGGCGGGTATCCTACGTTCAAGACGGTTGCTATAACTCATCTTCTTGCGTCCTCAAAAATTCGCGACGCAACTCTGGTAGCACTGTTCCGTAATGAGCTTGAAAAGTTACAGGGCAAGACAGAAACGATTTCGCAACCTACAATCCGTCCGCACCAGCACGGTCGAATGCTCGGCTTTAGAGCGTTTGCGCACGTTCCAACTTACGAACAAGATGTCGTTGGCATTTTCGCAGCAATTGCACACGAAATCGGATTTGAAATTATTTCAAATCGAAATGCCTTCCCTGACTGTGAAGCAAATCGCAAGGTTGAGGGCTCGACTCGTAAAAGATATAAAAAATGTCTGATTGAGTTTGAATTGCGCAGCAGTGACTTCAAGACTCACAAACATCCGGTGAATGGATGTGATTTGATTGTTTGCTGGGAACATGATTGGAAAGATTGTCCCCTTGAAGTTCTCGAACTAAAAAAGGCGATTCAACCTTTGTCCGGTTGGAAAGAAAATTAACTTTATGCTCAAAGTCGCCGAAATTGAATTCACCTGTTATAACGTCACCGACATGGCGCGGTCGCGGAAGTTTTACGAA
>CAYIOH010000353.1:0-4807 GCA_964364975.1 uncultured Bifidobacteriaceae bacterium | reverse complement strand
AACAGTTTTCGTCCATTCTGATTTGCTCGTGAGTCGTCCGAGCTGTCCCCGGCTTCCGACTTCTCCAAAACCGGCGAACGATTCTCCCTCTCCCTTGGGGAGAGGGCTGGGGTGAGGGGGAACGCAACGTCACTCCGCAACCCCAAACACCTCGCAAGCGCCACAAATCCTCCATTCGCCAAATACTCGTCCAAATCCAGCGGATCAATTTTCCCAAAATGCTCGGTGGCGATGTGCACCTGCTTGTCCAAAAAAGCCCGCACGTTCGGGTCGCGCTTGCTCATCGAAAACCGCTGCACGCTCTGTTGCTCGCGCGTGTCGTCGAGCAACAAGCCATCCAGCGCGCGCGCCCAGACGCGCGACGCGCGTTGCAGGAAACCGCGCGGTTTGAAATGCCGTTGCACCAGCGCGCGCGCTTGCGCCGCCGTCAGGTCCGAGTAAAACGTGCCCGGTTTGCCCGGCTCGGCGACTTCGATCATCGGCGTGCGATGACACATGCCCACGCAACCCACGCGCTTCACCACCACGCTGCCGCCGCAGGCCGCTGCGCTGGCGTTCAACGCATGAAACAGCTTGTCGCTGCCCTTGGCCATGCAGCACGAGCCGAGACCAACGTGAATTTCTGCCACTTCGCCGTTGCCGGTGCGCTTGCGGATTTCCTCCGTGCTCGGGGTCGCCTTTGCCTCGGCTTGCAACGCGAGAAATTCTTGAAACGCTTCGGGCACGCGCTCGACCGTGGTGTGACCGAACGTGGTTTCGCCAATCCGCACGGTTGGCGCGAGTGTGCAGGTGCCCAGACAAGCAACCTGTTCGACGGTGAACCGCCCGTCGCGATCCGTATCCGCGCCGTCGGGAATTTTAAGATGCCGCCGCAACGCATCCTCGACACGCTCCGCCCCTGCGACGTGACACGCCGTGCCGCGACACACGCGCACGATGTGTTTTCCCACCGGCTGCATCCGGAACATGTCGTAGAACGATGCCACGCCGATGATGGCGGCGGGCGTGATGTCGCTCGCCTCGCACACACGGCGCAACGCTTCCTCCGGCAAATAGCCGTAGTGCTCCTGCAACGCCTGGAGAACCGGGATGACCGCCTCCGGCTTGCGGCCGATGCGCGCCACCGCTTCGTCTGCGTATGTCAGGTCAACAGGCATGAGATTCAAAACCACCAATGGACACGAATAAACACGAATCCGGAAAGGTTGGGCGCGTCACTCCGTGCGCGCCGACACACGAGGTTGCAGGAATAGCGCGCACGGAGTGACGCGCCCTACCAACTGAAGCCCATTCGTGTCTATAAGTGTTCATTCGTGGGTCTTTGATTCGAGGCACCACAAGTTCGTCGCTCCGCGCAGATACATGCGCCCGTTCGCAAATGCCGGACTGGCGAGAAATCCATCGGGAAGTTCGCTGCGGGCAACCTCCTTGAACTGGCGTCCGGCTTCGACAACAACCGCAACGCCTTTCGTCCCCAGCACGAACACCTTTTCGCCTGCGATTGCCGGCGACGACTGCACTTCCATTTCAAGGTCTTTCTCCCAAATCTTTTTGCCATCCCTGGCGTCGAAGCACGTCAGCACTCCGCTGCTGGTCACGGTGAAAATCAGTTCGCCGTTGCCCACCGGACTTGTGACATCAGGGATGTTGTCCTCGGCAGTCCACGCGACGTGGGACTTCGTGACGTCACCCGCGCCGTCAGGGCGAATGGCGATGAGTTTCGCCGACGGGCTGACAACGATCACCAGTCCGCCCGCAAAAATCGGCGAGGGCGTGATTTCGCCTTCGAGCAATTCCGCGCGCCAGAGTTCGTTGCCGTCGGCGAGCGAATAGCTGATGACGAACGGCAGCGCGAGCGTGATGATCTGCGCCTTGCCTGCGGCCTCGATGATGATTGGCGTGGCCCACGAACCATGCGTCGGCTTTCGGCGTTCCCAAACCAAGCGGCCGGTGGCACAATCAAACGCCAGCAACTTCGAGCCGCCCGGCGCGCCTTCGTCCTGATCCAGCTGAACAATGAGTTTGCCCGGCCAGATCGCAAGCGACGCGGCGTGGCCATATGTGTTCTTCGGCACGCCGATACTTTTCGACCAGGTTGGCGCACCGTCGAGCGTGAGCGCCGCGAGATCGCCGTTCGCAAAAATCACGAACACCTGGCGACCGTCGCTGGCCATCGTAGGCGAAGCGAAGCCCGTCATTTCGGGAATCTCAGGTTGCGTGGTCGGACTGCCCGGCACGTTTTCAATTGCGCGTTGCCAGAGAAGTTTTCCATCGGTCGCGTCACAGCAGAACACTTCGCGCTTCGCTGCGTCTCCGCCGGATATGAACACGCGGTTGCTCCATACGACGGGCGAGTTGTGACCGGGCGCGGGCACAAGAGATTTCCACAAGACGTTCGCGCCGGTTTTTTCATCCCCAGACAACGGAACATTCGTGAACGCCGAAATGCCGCCGCCATCCGGCCCACGGAAACGCGGCCAGTTGGCCCGGAATTCTGCAAGCGACGGCGCGTTGGCGGCGGTTTCATCTTCCGGCGCGAGGCCGAGCAGCTTGTCAATTTCACCTGATGATTTTGGCAGTGGCGAACTTGCTGTGAACGCCAGTATCGCAAGTCCAACTACGGCGACAGTGCTGATACCGGCGACCGACCAACGGGATTGGGCGGCAATCCGTCGGGCTTCGCCAGTCGCGTCAGGTTTCAGTTTTGGCAGCCACGGTCTGGCTTGAAGTTTCGAAGCTTGTTGCGCCGCGAGGACCATCACCGCCAAGCCGCCCACGAGCAGCCAGCCGCCGGTGCGATCCAGCGAAAGCCGGCGCACGTAGCGTTCACGAAACTCAAGATCGAGCCGTCGGATTTCCTTTTTCAAAGATTCATCCGTGGGCGCGGCGCGGAGCTGTTCTTTGAGCTTGAGCAATTGCGGTGACTTCCACGGGTCACGCTGCGCCGCAACGGAGTGCTGATAGAGCATCGCCGTGCTGACGAGCACGCTAAAAGCGGCGGCAATCCAAACGGTCCATGTCAACGAAACGCAAAGGCGCAAAGGCTCAAAGCCGCAAGGCGAATCAGTCTTTGCGTCTTGGCGACTTTGCGTCTTGGCGTTTGAATTCGTCATGATTTGACGGATGCGAGAACCGGAGTCGATTGTGGCAGTTCACTAGCCGGCATCAGACCGAGTCGCACCAACTCGTTCGGACAAGACCGGAAGCAACGCGCGCAGGCGAAGCACGCGCCGCGGTCTGGTTCGAAATCCGTGCGCAATGTCCGCAGCGAGAGGCTGATTAGTTTCACCCCGATAACCAACCCGATCCAGCCGCCGAAAATCATGCACGCGAGCGTGAAGCGTTGGCGCAAGTCGGCGGCGGATTTCAACAGCGCTTCCGGGTCGCGCTCGGCGCGTTGGAGCGAAAGAGTTTCGGGCGTCATCACGCCGTAGGAAACGGGGTTGGATTGCTGGCGCACGTGGCGCTCGGCGAGTTCAACGGTGGGATTCAGTTTGGAAACCGGCGTGCCGAGGTGGTTGCCAATCCAGGTGCCGCCCGCGATCAGCAACGGCACCAGCAAGAGCAGCCAGCCAAGCCGGCGACGATCCGGCGCAAGGAATTTTGGTTCAACCGTGCCGGCCGAAGGCTCGCGCATCGCGCCGAACGGACAGGAGTTTTCGCAAAGTTTGCATTGGGTGCAGTAGTCCGGCGTCACGCGCACGCGCCATTTCGAGGCGAGCGAGGTGAGTTTGAGCAACGCGCCGTAAGGACAGAGAAAGCGGCAGTACGGCCGGCCCACAAACATCCCAAGCAGAAGCGTAACCGCGGCCAGCGTGATCATGAGGGTCGGACCGTTGAGGCGGAAGATCGGCACGATGGGATCGTAGCGGCAGATCGGAAAGCCCGTGCCCGTGGCCGCGAAGGCGAGTCCAAAGCCGAGGAAGATGAAGGGCAAAACTCCCAGCGCATGTTCGAGCCAGGCCGGAACTTTCAGCGGTTTGATGAGGAGCAAGTCCTGCAACGCGCCGTGCGGGCAAACGCCCGCGCAAAAAGCGCGCCCGACAAAAAGTGCCACGACGAGCGGCAAGGCGAAGAACGCGACGACTGTCAGCGGCACTGTGTAGTTCGCGTCGAACATACCAAGGATGATGTTTTGCGGCGCGCCAATGGCGCACACACAGCCCTTCCGCCAGAAGCCGAAGTAGGCGAGCGAAAAGATTGAGAGCCAGAACAGCCCGCGTCGCGAGCGTTGCTTGTAGATGAACCAAACGGCAACACCAAGGCATACGGCCAGCACGGCGACATCAAGGTATTGCAGCCATCCGGCTCGCGCGGGCGGCGTGGTAGTGATCGGAAGTTGGTGGCCGGTCTCGCTGAAATCGGGCGGAGGGAAGCGTTGCTCGGCAAGGGCGGAGATGTTTTGCAGAATGACGACCGCAAACGAAACGATGGCCAGAAGCTTGCGAAGCGATTGACGATTGACGATTGACGATTGACGTGCGAAATGGCGGAAGGCGCGTAGATCGCAAATCGTAAATCGTAAATCAGACAGCGCCTCCTCACGTCGGCTGTTACGATGGAGAAGGCGGTTCATGTTCAGTGCGCCTGAGTGGTCTTGAGGAGATAGGGCTGTTTGGCCGGAACGCGGCGGAACGCATCGCCGGCACAGGTGCGGGCGATGGAACATTCGTTGCAGTGGACGCAACGGTCGTGGCGGATTTGCAGAAAGAGCGAACCGTTGCCGAAACGATTGCAGCCCTCGACGCACTTCGCACAACCGATGCAGAGTTTCTCGTCAATGGTGTATTCGTAATACGGGTCTTCG
>CAYIOH010000352.1:0-4809 GCA_964364975.1 uncultured Bifidobacteriaceae bacterium | reverse complement strand
CGCGGAGCAAGCCGGCAACTAATAATTAACATGACTTAGAGGACACTGCACTAGGTACAGGCCCTGTTCCCAGCCGATGCTTCTGAGATTCCTGCTGACAATGACAGGATCAATCAAGGGAGCCGGCGGATACATCGCTGTGATATCCTCCATCACCAACTGCCGTATTGAAAATTTTCCGCCCTCAGCCTGGACGATACGATGCGCCTGCAAGGCTGAAATGTCTCCCGTTGCGAGCGCCTCGTGCATGGTCTTGCTGTCCATGCGACAACACCGCACAAAGTATGTGCTGCTTGCGAGTCCGTGGTGCGCGATGATGGCATTCAGATTAGCTTTAACGTGAGATGGATTTGGAACAATATTTTCTCGTTTTGGGTCCAGTATTTCAACTTCGGTCACATCCAATGCTTTAGCGAGCTTTGAAAGGGTGTCCTGCTTGGGCACTGACTGCTTCTTGAGGATTCTGTAACATTGCTGCGAGGTAAAACCTGCTTTGAGCGCAAGCCCGTTGGCCGTCAGATTACGTTCGAACATCATGCCCGCCAAATTCTGAGCGATTGTTTCTGCGATCGCGGCCGGGTCGTGCTGCACCACTAAGTCGTCAAATGTTTTTTCGTGCTTCGCTGGAGGTGGCTGGTTATTGACCACCAACTGGGCGGATTCAGACTTGCGCGGACACTCCTCCGAAGTATCCGCTGGGCGGGTCAGGTCGGTTGTCAATAACTGCTGCGGGCTTATTCCAAAATAGCCACAAACAGCCGGCACAAAGCACGCTTGCAAGTCGCCGAACTTGCAGGCCCGCGCGATAGTGGATCGAGGAATGCCAGTTGCGACAGCAATATCGCTGTGATAGACGCCTTTCAGCGCTATCAAGTGCTTCAGGTTCTCCTTCAACGTCATAGGGGTCGGTTTTTCGACTACCTGCGATGGAGCCTGTGTGTGTATCGCTGGATGCTCTTGCCCCAAACGTGGCAATTGTGTTAACGCCTCATAGTCCCGACTGTCCAACTTCGATTCGATCCAAAGAATTGCGTCCAGCGCCCTGGCCGCCGGCTCTGCGTCCGAAGTCAGAATCTTAGCAATCACTGCTTTTGCCTGCGCAGCGGCGGCCTCCAAGCTTTTGCCTGGGATGGCTCCCGGATACAATTTGAGCGTGTTGGCAGCACCTTGCAGGTGCTCGGAGCAAAGTTGGCGGTACGCGCTTAACAAAGTCTTCCCGCCATCTCGATGGCACATCATGTCTGAGACAGCGAGCGGATCTCTAATCCTCTTGAGTGCGGTTGTGCCGAACCATTTCCGACACGCATGAGCGTACCATCCGTCCAGCCCAACAGCCCTTGCCGCAGTCCGAAAGGCGTTGTTGTTGTTCCGTGTCTTCCAGAGTGGATCGCCTTCTTTAAGACCGCGGGCTTTGATGTACCGCTGCGCAATCTCGGCAAGCTCCGGCGGCATCGGCCTGACCTCTTCCGTTGGCTGTCCCGCCCTGCCCTTAAGCTTGGTTAGGAGAACCTCACTTCTGACAAAATCGAAGTGTTCCACCTTCATCGCGTTGACCGTCGCTTTCCTTTGACTCGAGAGCATGTAAACGTCGAATTTCACTCCGGTCTCGCCGTAGCTCTTGCCTTGCCGAACCTGATATAAATAAGCTCGCATCTGTTTCAATTGTTCAACCGTCGGCATTTGGATTTGGCGAGGAGGGACTGTTGCATATTCGATCTTGCTCCTGAGCTGCAGGTACAAATCCTCTGCGAGCTTGCCTTGGTCTTTGAAAAACCTAAGCAGCAGTGAAATTGCACTCATGAAGCTGTTGTATGATCCCGGTGATAAGGGATCCGTAGGACGGAATACATTCCTTGCCTTGGTTAACAGAAATTTCCCAACTCCCTCGATGGTTTTCGGCTGGAAGAATTTCTCCAAAGGAATTGATGCAAAACCTTTCCAGTGGAGACCGAGGCGATGGTACGTCTTCCGCAGATTCGTAATCGTCATTGGCTTCAGCTTGCCGAGTGCGACTTCGTCGTTTCGGGATGCCAAGTACGCCTCTACGTAGCTGGCGGGCGTCCCTTCCCCGGCGCACACCTGTTTCAGCGATTTCCGTTTATTGACAACCCATTGTTCGAACCTTTCCCGCGCTTTCTTTGGGTCGTCGGTTCCAAGAGGTGGTGTGTACGTCTTGCCCTTGATTTTGACTTTGCCGTAGATGCCCTTTACCCCCTCGATGCGAAACAGATTCCGCCCCACATAAATCCGCCTCTGCTTTTTCCCTTTGTTGAGTCGCTGCGCTATTTCGCGCGGGTAAGCGTCTTCCAAAAGCAGCCGATTAAAACGCATCAGTGGCTGCCCATTCAAGGTCTTGCCGACGCAGTTGAGGGTTTTTGGCGACAAGGCAACAGCACCGAATCGCTCCGACTCGAAAATTGATTCGCCTTCGATGATCGCGCCCAATTCCCTCAACAGTGCCCGGCGCAACATCTGGTCTGATCCGTTGCCTGTATTCGCGATCAGCATTTTGCGAGTATCATCCGTCAGCCGGCTTGTCACGTAGCGGGAGACTGCGTCTTCTGGTTTCTGGAGCTTGCCCACGAGGGAGGCCAAATCCGTGATCTCCTCAGGCGATAGGACTTTTGAGGAACTGCTGCGTTTCATATTCGGGGGATTCAAAGCTTATTGCCGCCGTTATTGCCGCCGCGATGTCGCAGGGGATGCCCGTGCCACGTCGAATCCAACAATTTGTTTGGTATGCAAATACATATTCGCGGTAACTGAAATCGCACTTTTGCTGTGGAAAATGCTCATTCCCGTAAACTATTCGTCTTTGTTCGCATACGTATGTTAATCGTGAGTATCTAAGTTGTCGGTATTCGCGATCCGGCTAAGTCCCTGTTGCAGAAGTTGTTGAAACAGTGGTTGCCGCCGCCTGTTGCCGCCGCTCCGTATGTGTTGTTCACGCTCCATCGTTGAGACCCTCATCCCCGTGAACAGCGCCAACGACAGGTTCTTCGTTCGCGGTTGATTGTCGTTCGCCGGCCTTCTCGTCCGTTGAATCATCATGGAACGAATTAGCAGGTCCGTTCGGCGCCATGTCAGCAAATCCTGGATCCAGCGTGACAATTCCGTCCTTGATTACAAAGTAGGCCTTATCCGGCTTGAGTTGATAAACCCAATTCGTCGTCGGGTGTGCCGCGAAGCTCACGTGTCCCATTGCCTTCAGTACGGCTGGAACATCTTTGAGATGCACCCCCTCCGGATGTTCGAGCAAGTATTCTCGCAGAAGATCTGCACGGCACTGTGGTCGTTTTGGCCCGGGCTCTGACTGGGAACCTTCGAGGACGGCGAGGACCTTTCGGACTTGGATCAGTCGAAGCTGTAGTTCAGCTTCTTCCGTCTTCAATTGTCGAAGGGCGGCCTTTTCTCTGTCTGACTTTTGCATACCGTGTATTTCCAATTGAGTTGGCTCATTTTCGCCGGGAAGCCGAAAAACCCAGTTGTTCTCACAACCCATTATATGGAGGGCATGGGCGTGGAGACTCAAAGTGATCAACCGTGTGCAGACCGTGACACCCCATACACACATCATCGGCGTGCCCCAGCATGGTCATAAAAACCTAGCCTTGCGAATGAAGGTGGTGAGAAACTGTCAGCAGGAAGAAAAATTGCTCCCCTCGTTTTATACTGAAGGGACGACGAATGAACTCGAACGGAATGTGGCTTTCACTTTCAGGCGCGGCTGAATACCTCGACGTGTCCAATGACACCTTAGGCCGCCGGGCGACCGAATGGCAGGATGAACCTGTCATTGGCAAAGTGCGCTGGAAATATTTGAAACTCGGAGATAACACCAGAATGGAGCGCCGCTACCACGTTCCGGATCTCGATGCACTGCTGGTAACCGCATGAGTTATCCGCTGCGACGTGGGTTGCAAGCGCAACAGCAAAGGCCACCAGGAAAGCTGGATCGGCTACAAACTACACCTGGACACCGTGGACGGGGATTTCCCGGTCAGCGCGGTGTTGACCAGCGCCAGCGTGCATGATTCGCAGGTGGCGATCCCGCTGGCGCAAATGACTGCGCAACGGGTGACCTCGCTCTACGACCTGATGGACAGTGCGTATGACGCGCCGCAGATTCACGACTTTTGCACACGGTTGGGTCATGTGCCGATCATTGATCCCAATCCGCGGCGCGGTGAAAAAATCCCGTTAGCCCCGGCCCGGGCGCAACGGTTCAAGGAGCGGAGCGCAGCCGAGCGGGTCAACCGTCTGTTGAAGGAGCGCTATGGCGGACGCTGGGTGCGGGTGCGGGGCGCGGCCAAGGTGATGTGCCATTTGATGTTCGGGTTGGTGGCTCTGACCGCCACGGCGCTGTTTGCGCGGTTGTGTTGAACAAAGCAAAGCCCACCGCTGGCGGCAGGCGACCCTGAAACTCGCGTCGAGATCCGGCGCGACAGGCGGAGCGTGTTTGCCAGGATCAGAAAACGGACGGTTGGAGTCTGAAGTCTCGACTTCCATCGTTTCAGCCCGGCCATCTTACTCTGCGGTCACCCAACCAATGGAGGTTTTGCAACTGCGTCGATAGCTTTATGTTTTGTGGCACTGACAACGTCTTGTCGGAAAGAACAGACGCAGACACAAAACACGACCACTATAGGAGTCGTTCTGCCATTGACGGGTTCACTGGCGACTTACGGGAAATGGTCACAAAACGCCATGGAACTCGCCAAGGAAGAGTTGGCACGCTCAGGGCAAAACGTCCAATTATAGCATTTCCAACAATCATGTAGCGTATTGGGCGTGTAAAAAGAAGCCGTG
>CAYIOH010000351.1:0-4819 GCA_964364975.1 uncultured Bifidobacteriaceae bacterium | reverse complement strand
CCTTCGGTTTGTATCGTTCTGCCGATGGCTGCGCCGCAAATTTCACCCCAAAAATCGTCGCTCACGCAACCCGTGACTTCGCTTTGGGGTGTCGGCCCGGAGCGCGCGGCACAATTGGCGCGACTCGACATTCACACGGTCGAAGACTTGCTGCTTCACAAGCCGCGCCGTTACGAAGACCGGCGGAAGTTTCTCGCCATCGCCGACCTCAAGTTGAAAGAAGCCGCCACCGTGCGCGGCAAGATCATGGCGGCGGGCGTGAAGCGGTGGCGGAAAGGCGAACGCGCGTTGTTCGAATGCATCCTCGACGACGGCACGGCGCGGTTGCATTGCCGCTGGTGGCAATCCTATCCGTGGATGGAGGAATATTACACGGTCGGACGCGAGTTCCTCGTCTTTGGCAAACCGGAATCCCTGCGCCCGCGCACGATGGATCATCCCGAGACTGAACCCATCGAGCCGGGCGAGGATGAATTCATCCACGTCAACCGTCTCGTGCCCATTCATCCGCTTACCGACGGCCTGACGGCGCGTGTGATGCGCACGCTCGTGTGGCGGGCGTTGGAAAAGTTTGAGGCGCAGATTGCCGAGCCTGTTCTCGGAGCGCGGGGGTCCTCACCCGCAGCACGCCCGACTGTAAAGACAACACGCGAGAAATCGGAAGGTTCACTTGCAATCGTTGCTGCTGCGGCTGGGGACAGCCGCGCTCCTCTTCCGACGCGCGCCAACGCGATTCACATGATTCACTTCCCCGAGGAGTTGACCGACGTGGAATTCGCACGGCAACGGCTGGCGTTGGATGAATTCGTGGAGTTGCAAATTCAAATCCAGCAGCGCCGCAGAAACTTTGAAGCAAAGTCAAAAGCGTTGCCCTGCGGCGGCGACAACAACCGGCTGATCAAACCCTTTCTAGTTGCGCTCGGCTTTAAACTCACCGGCGCGCAAACCAACGTGCTTCGCGAAATTCGCTCCGGCATGGGTGGCGCGCATCCCATGCGGCGTTTGCTGCAAGGCGACGTTGGTTCCGGCAAGACGGCGGTGGCGGCCTGTGCGGCGTTGATGGCGTTGGAAAGCGGCTTCAGCGTCGCCCTCATGGCGCCAACGGAAATTTTGGCGGAGCAGCACTTCCGCAGTTTTCAAAAGTGGTTTGAACCACTGGGCGTGCGTGTGGAATTGCAGACGGGAAACCGCAAAACAGTCGAGAGTCGAGAGCCGAGAGTCGAGAGCCAAACGCGATTCCGGCCCTCGACCCTTGGCCCCCGACCTTCGACTCTTTTTATCGGCACCCATGCCCTGCTCACCTCCGGGTTCGACCTTCCGAACCTCGGCCTCGTGGTCATTGACGAGCAGCACAAGTTCGGCGTGGCGCAACGTGAGCAACTCGTGCGCAAGGGAAATTACCCGCACCTGCTCGTGATGACCGCCACGCCGATTCCGCGCACGCTGGGCCTCACGCTATACGGCGACCTCGACGTGTCCGTGATTGATGAACTGCCACCCGGGCGCGGGCAGGTGAGGACTTTTGTTCGCACGTCGGACAAGTTGCCGAAGGTGTGGGAATTCATCCGCCAAAGACTCGCCGAGGGCCGGCAGGCGTACGTGGTTTATCCGCGCGTCGAAGAAAACGCGGATGGCTTGAAGGCCGTGACGAAGGAGTTTGAGAATTTGAAGAAGCTCTTCGCTCCATTCCACGTCGGCTTGCTGCATGGGCGGTTGGCTGCTCGCGACAAGGACGACGCGATGGCGGCGTTTCGCGCGAACAAGGCAAACGTGCTGCTTGCCACGTCGCTCATCGAGGTGGGCGTGGACGTGCCGAACGCAACGGTGATGCTCATCGAAAACGCCGAGGCGTTCGGGTTGGCGCAGTTGCATCAGTTGCGCGGACGCATCGGCCGCGGCGCGCATGAGTCGTATTGCATCCTGATTGCCGACGCGAAAAGCGCCGAGTCGCGCCTGCGGCTCAAGGTGCTGGAGGAAACCAGCGACGGCTTCCGCATTGCGGAGGCGGACCTGAAATTGCGCGGGCCGGGCGAACTGCTCGGCCAGCAGCAGAGCGGCCTCCCACGATTTCGTTTTGGCGATTTGACGAGCGACCTGGAATTGATCCGCCGAGCGCGCGATTTGGCGGCCCAGACCACCCGGTAAAATGATAAAAAAATTTGCTTGTGCTCCGACTGATAAACACGGAAATTTGTCTGACTATGAAGAAATCATTCCTCCTTATCGCGTTGGTGAGCATGGTCAGTGCGGTCCTGTTGGCAGGCTGCGAGAAGAAAGAACCGGCACCGCCGGCCGAAGCGCCATCCACAAACGCGCCCGCTGCTCCGTAGCAGCCCAAAGCGTTTCCAGACCAGTTCTGGAACATGAAGTGACAAGCCGGGCGAAAGGCCGGCCTTTTTTGCACGCCGGGTGCGGCTGACGCCGTGCGTCCGGGATAAGCAACTTCCGCTTGGAATTGCCGCCACTGTGCGTAGAGTGGTGTCATGAAACTGATTCTTTTACTTGCTACTGCGACCAGCCTGCTCCTCGCCGGTTGCGGCGAGAAATCCAACCCGCCTGCGCAAACCACCAACGCCGCGACTGGCGGCAGTCCGCTCACCGCTCCGGTGGATTATCTCGCCGCTGTGGCCAAGGCGCAGCAATCCGCCATTAAAACCGTGGACGAGGTTTCACTCAACCAAGCCATCCAGGTGTTCAATGTGGACAAGGGCCGGTTCCCGAAAGATCTGAACGAGTTGGTGGCCGAAAAATTCATTCCGAAACTCCCGACGCCGCCTTACGGCATGAAGTTGGACTACGACGCCAACACGGGGAAGGTGAAGGTGGTGAAGCAGTAGGCGGGAAACTCCGGCCTCATGCATGAACTAGACTGCTTTTCCACACCATGCCCGTCTGTCAAAATCTGCGGTTCACAGCCACTATTCCGAAGGACCCAGAGTTCGACCATCCGCTTGGAGCGGCCCTCATGCGCCGTTTGTCGGTTGACTTGACTACTGCGGGGTGGAAGTCCGGCGAAATGGATAATTGGCGCGATTGTGGTTGGTCAGTAGTTTGCCGCCGAGGTTTATCGGAGCTTGTGGTAATCGTGGCCTGGGTTAGACGCGGATATTGGATCTTGCAAATCAAACCACGCCGAGTGGCTGGAGTCATCGGGCGTCTGTTCAGTCGCAAGTCCTCAGCGAGCCAGGGTGAGGTTCACGAGTTGGCTCTTGCTGTTCACCGCGCGCTTTCGGCAGCGCAATGTCTCGGTGACCCGCGCTGGCGATGGGATCGATTTCCCGATGAAACACATTCGACATTGGAACCGCAAGCCGTGTAAACATTAGTCGATCGTCTTGCTCGCGTTTCATTTTTTCCTCGTCAACGCTTCCATTCACAGGCAAACCATCTGCCTCTTGATTTTTCCATGACTGAACAAATTGTCATTTTGGATTTTGGCGCGCAATACACGCAGGTCATCGCCCGGCGCGTGCGCGAGTGCAACGTTTATTCCACCATCCTGCGATACGACACGCCCGCGAAAAAAATCGCGGCGCTGAAACCCAGCGGCATCATCCTGTCCGGCGGGCCGTCGTCGGTTTATGCCAAGGATGCGCCTTTGCCGGAAAAAAATATTTTCGCGTTGGGCGTGCCGGTGCTGGGACTGTGTTATGGCGAGCAGTTGTTGGCGCATCTGCTGGGCGGAAAAGTCGAGAAGGGTTTCCGGCGCGAATACGGCAAGGGCACACTCAAGGTCACGGACGCGCGATGTGCACTGTTCGCCCGGTTGCCGAGGCAGTTGCAAGTCTGGAATTCGCACGGCGACAAGCTCACCAAACTGCCGCGCGGATTCAAAACTGTCGCCGTCACGGAAAACTCGCCCTTCGCCGCCATTGAGCATCGCGCGAAGAAATTCTTCGGCCTGCAGTTTCATCCTGAAGTCGTCCACACGCCGCGGGGCCGGGAGATTTTCGCCAACTTCGTCCACGGCGTCTGCGGTTGCGGCAAGGATTGGACGATGCGCAATTACGTTGAGCAGGCCGTGGAGGAAATTCGCGCGCAGGTCGGCAAAGAAAAAGTGATTCTCGGTTTGAGCGGCGGTGTGGATTCGAGCGTGGCGGCGGCGCTGTTGCACAAGGCCATCGGTGACCAACTCACTTGCATCTTCGTCAACAACGGCGTGCTCCGCGCGCGCGAGGCCGAGGTCGTGCGGGAGGTTTTCGGCCGCAACTTCAAGGTGAAGCTGCAATACGAGAACGCGGCGAAGCTGTTTCTCCAGCGGCTCAAAGGCGTCACCGACCCGGAGCGCAAACGCAAGATCATTGGCCGGACGTTCATTGAGGTTTTCCAGGCGGCGACCAAGCGTGCGGGCAAGGCGAAGTTCCTTGCGCAGGGAACGCTTTACCCGGACGTGATCGAGTCCGTGCCCATCGGGGACAATCCCGCCGCGCTCATCAAGAGCCATCACAACGTTGGCGGACTGCCGAAAAAGATGAAGTTCGCGCTTGTCGAGCCGCTGAAATGTTTGTTCAAAGACGAAGTGCGCCTGCTTGGCCTCGAGCTCGGGCTGCCCAAGGAAATCGTCTGGCGGCAACCCTTCCCCGGCCCCGGCCTCGCCGTCCGCATCCTTGGCGAAGTCACACCGGCGCGCTGCAAGATTTTGCGGAACGCGGACGCCATCGTGGTCGAAGAAATGAAATCGTCCGGTCTCTACTACAAAATCTGGCAGAGCTTCGCCGTGTTGCTGCCGGTGCGCAGCGTGGGCGTGATGGGCGACGAACGCACCTACGATTACACCATCGCCATCCGCGCTGTCGAATCGCAGGACGGTATGACGGCG
>CAYIOH010000350.1:0-4820 GCA_964364975.1 uncultured Bifidobacteriaceae bacterium | reverse complement strand
GTTGAACTGGAGCCACGCGCCTTTCTTATCGACTACGCCGTTGTCGATGCCCACGTCCAGGATGCTGCCTTCCTTGTTGATCCCTTGATTGAACATGATGTCGAACTCGGCCTCGGCAAACGGCGGCGCGACCTTGTTCTTCACGATCTTCACCTTCACGTGATTGCCCACGGCGTTGCCGGCCGCGTCCTTGAGCGTGTCCTTGCGCCGGATGTCAATCCGCACGCTGGCATAAAATTTCAACGCCTTGCCGCCGGACGTGGTTTCCGGATTGCCGAACATGACGCCAACTTTCTCGCGCATCTGGTTGGTGAAAATGCAGGTGGTCTTGGCCTTGGCGAGAATGGCGGTGAGCTTGCGCAGCGCCTGGCTCATCAGGCGCGCCTGCATACCCATCGTGGCCATGCCCATCTCGCCTTCAAGTTCCGCCTTGGGCACGAGCGCGGCTACAGAATCAATGACGATGACATCCAGCGCGTTCGAGCGGGCGAGGGTTTCGCAAATCGTCAGCGCCTCTTCACCGCTGTCGGGCTGCGACACGAGCAAGTCGTCGAGGTTCACCCCGAGTTTCTTGGCATAGCCGGGATCGAGCGCGTGCTCGGCATCGATAAACGCCGCGAGCCCGCCGGCCTTTTGCGCGTTGGCAATGACGTGGAGCATCAACGTCGTTTTGCCTGACATTTCCGGCCCAAAAATTTCCACGACACGTCCGCGCGGAATTCCGCCCACGCCCAGCGCCAGGTCCATCGCCAGCGAGCCGGTGGGGATGACCTCGATTTTGCTCAACGCGCGCGCGGTGCCCAGGCGCATGATGCTGCCTTCGCCGTAGGTTTTGGTGATGGTGGAAATGGCGGCGTCGAGGTCGCGGCTCCGCGTGGCGGCGGCTTTGGCGGCGTCCGCGGGCTTCGTGTCGGTGGCGGGTTTTTCGGAGGCTTTGGGCGGCATAGATTTGGGCAAAAAGTTTTTAGTTGAGCGCTTGGTTTGCTGGATCCGGAGAATAAAGAATTGCTCTGGGATGTCAAACGCTCTTTGCCGCGTTGGCATGGCCACGTCTGACTCAATAAGGATTGTTCGCACGTCGAGCGTGACTTTGCGAAGCTGGGAGCCGTTGCCGGCGTGAGAAACACTGTCGCCTCAAGGCCCGTGCCATCGGTCACCGATCGAAACCATGAATCACCTGCCCGTGGACGCTGTCGAGCAACCAGCGTTTCTGGCTCATGCTGGTCCGGCAGCGGCGGCCGCAGACCCCAGGCAGAAGTTCATTGGTGTCTCTTGGAAAATCCGCGCGTCCATGCACCTGAGGTCCGGCGCAATCAAGGGTCGAAATTCCATCTGTCTGAGGATGTCCCGGTCGAGTTCAATCCCCGGCGCGATTTCCGTGAGCAGGAGACCCTCCGGGACGAGCTTGAACACGCCTCGCTCGGTAACGAAGAGGATTTTCTGCCCGCCGTGACGCGCCACCGCACCGCTGAATGTGATCTGCTCCACTCGCTCCACGAACTTCCGCACCTTTCCTTCGGCGAGAATCCGCAGGCCGCCGCCCTGAACCTCAATCCGGGATCCGACGGCGGTGAACTCACCACAGAAGATGACTGCCTTGGTGGACTGGGTAATATTGATGAAGCCGCCGCAGCCAATGATCTTGGGGCCGATCTTGCTGACGTTGACATTCCCTTGGCGGTCCACCTGTGCCATACCCACGCAGGTCAAGTCCAGCCCACCGCCGTCGTAAAAATCAAACATCGCGGCTTGGGACATGAAGGCGCTGGGGTTCTTGGCGGGGCCGAAATTCTTGCCGGTTTGGGGCAGACCTCCCAGCACTCCGACCTCGGTATTAAGCATCAGCCGATCCAAGATGCCCTCCTCGTGCGCCACTGTGGCGACGCTCATGGGAACGCCGACGCCCAGATTGACGAGCGTGGCTGCGCCCAGTTCCAGCACCGCCCGGCGACAAATCACTTTCTCAGCGTTTAGGGGCATGGGAAGGAATTCCCGTTGCAAGTCCATCCGTGCCCCACCGAGGTAGTCGGGATCATGCTCGGTGAAGAGGGTGTGGGGATGGGTGTGCCGACAGGAGGCGACCACAACGTAGTGAACGAAAATGCCAGGGATGCGTACCGCGTGTGGTTGGGCCGGTTTGTCGGAAACACGCTCAACTTGGGCGATGACGAAGCCGCCGCTGTTGGCGACCGCCATGGCAGCCTCCAAGTTCTCCATGCACAGCGCTTCGTCTTCGATCGTTATGTTTCCTTCGGGGTCGGCCGTAGTGCCGCGGATCAGTCCAACCTGTGGTTTGAAGGGTTTGTAGCGCAGCATCTCTTGCCCATTCACCTGCACCACTTCCACAAGGTCTTCGCAGCTCTGCGTGCGCTGGTTCAGCTTGCCGCCTTCCACCCGGGGATCCACGAACGTCCCCAACCCCACGCGGGTGATCACCCCCGGCCGGCCGGCGGCGATCTCGCGGTACAACTGGCAGAGAGTGCCTTGCGGCAAATTGAAAGCCTCCACCTCCTCTTGCGCGATCATTCTCATCACTTCGTGGTTCAAGCCGAAATGCGCGGCAACAAATCGTTTGACCATGCCGGGATAACCAAAATGATTCATCCCCCTGCGTTCAGCGCTGAAGGGGCCGAGCCCGGCTGCCCAGATTACGGTAAGGTCCTTGGGCGAGCCTGTCTTGGTAAACACGCGATGAAACGCGGGATACACTTCCTCCGAGGGCATGGGCACCACCAACACGGTGGCGCCGTCCGGGATGTGCCCTACTGCCTCTTCTGCGCTAACGATTCGTGCCATTGACATCCTCTCGGTTGGTTGGCGTAGCGGGTCTCCCACTGTTGACCCCTCGAGCTTGTCACCCGCTGACCATCAACCCGAGCCTCATTGACCGCGCCGAAGCGCGCAATGCGCTTGGAGAAACGCCCTATTGACCGCATCACCACACGCAGGCTATCGGGACCAACCCCAAAATCAAGCAACGAGAGGCCCGGTTCTGAAAACTATCTGGTGCACCGCAAAAGGCCGCAGGTTACAGGTTGGAAACCGAGGCCCTGGAATCCCGTGCCTGTTCGGCCAAGGCTTGCACTTTCTAGAAGATTTTCTCCGCCGTGCTCACGCGGATAAGAGTAACGTCGGGATAGGTGCCGTTCAAGACCTGCTCGATCGTGGCAACAATCCGCAAATGTCCGGCTGCGGCATGCCGCTCGTGGCCAGCCGGTCGTCAACGCGGAGGACCCCGAGAATGCTGGCCGATGTGGCATGTTTCGGAGATCCTGTGCTCAATTCTCTGAAGGAGAGCGACGTTCAAATACGCCAAACCTTTTCGAATGCGAACTTGGCTAAGTGATCGCTCCGCTGGCGGATCTCACTAGCTCCCCACGACGTTTGCTGTTTCAAATAGTCGTCAATCCAAACGGGGGACGCTTTGAGGAGCTTGAGTTTCTCGGGAAAGGGCTTGGTGCCGAGCTTTTCATTCAGTTTCTCGTCTACCAGAATGAGGTTCCCGATCTCGGCCAGTTGTTCGTCCGTCAGGATGCTTCCTTTTCCAGAAGATTGGTGTGCCAGATGTTCAATGGTCATCCGGGGCATCTCGACATTCAGGTGACCGAGTTTCCTGCCCATTCTTCCGAGGATGTAAGACGCCAAAGGCTTTCTCTTTGTGAATTTCTCAGATGCCAAGATCTCTCGGAAATTGGCCTCGAACTCTTGGTAGGGAGGCAACTTTCGGCGTCGACGATGGTGTCATTCCAGAACTCTTCCACTTCGGCGCGTTCCCAAGAATACGGTCTCTGGAACCGTGGAATCCTGAAATATCCCATCGCCAGGAGTTGCTCGATGGTTCTGTCGGACGATTCGATTTTCATAGTTTTCCTTCCATTGGCAGGGAGCCACTCCCTGGGAGCGAGAATGTGGCTCGCACATGCCGCTAGCCCCATTGGACATGTAGTTTAGTCCAACCGGCAATACGCCGCCAGCCCCTGCAAGCCGCCCTCGCGGCCGAAGCCGCTTTCCTTGTAGCCGCCGAACGGACTGATCGGGTCGAACTTGTTGTAGGTGTTCGACCAGACGACGCCGTTCATTTCTTTCTTTGTTTACCACGCTTTTCCAGCCAGCGCGCGAACGACGGCTGGCTTTCGCCCGACGGTTTGCCCAGCACCAGGCCTTCGATGCTGATGTCCTCATCCAAGTCCGGCCAGTGGATGCCTTCGCCGCGACCGATAAAACGCCAGTGATTGCGCTCCTTGGCCGTGCCGCGCAGCAGGCGCGGAAACCACGCCAGCGGCGCGGTGATGGTGCGCCCGTCGGAAAGTTCCACAAGCAGCGTGTCCGCAGTCACCTTTACATCTTCACCCGCAATGGCGCGCGGTTCATCTATCAAAGTATTCATTCCATTCTCGCAATAGTTCTTCGCGGTTCTTTTCAGTCAACCGCTTCAAGCGAGGCCGAGCTGCTTGCGCACTTCGTCGGTGGTGAATGTCGGTTTGCCTCTGTTGCGGGCGCGGGCTTCGAGCAGATCAAGATAGTCGTTCAAATCTTCCATCTGCTCGCGCAGCGAACCAATTTGTTTGAGCACGGTTTTTTGCTGCCGTTTCAAAACGGGTTTTTGTGGAGGCGCGCTAATCATAAACGTCTTTCCGGTTGCCGACTTTTTGTATCACAATTCTATCACCAATCACGTCAAATAAAACCCGATAATCGCCCATGCGCAATCGAAAACCCGCGTCGGCATTTTGCAACCGCTTGATGTTGCCGTGCAACCCGTGTTCAAGCCGCAGGACTTTGCGGAGGATTTGGTCGGCTTCGCGTTTCGGAAGCGAACG
>CAYIOH010000349.1:0-4821 GCA_964364975.1 uncultured Bifidobacteriaceae bacterium | reverse complement strand
AGTGAAGGATTTCGTGGACCTGAAGCAGGGCGAACTCGACCGCGAATCGCAGGACCAACTCGATGCGCTCAAGCAGAAGCTTCGCACACACCTCGGCGCGGAGCGCGTCACGACCTATCCCGCGCGGTGGGAGGGCAACGGTGCCAGCACCGACCACGTGCATCGCTTGAGCCTGGATGTGCTCCGGTCGTTGGGGCGGCTGATTCACGCCCAGATCAAGCAGCACAGCGCGCTGCCCCCGCCCGAAGAGGAACGACTCCGCCATCAGGAGTTTGCCCAACGTCGCGCCCGCGATTTCACCGGCCAGGCCGGACCGCTGGGCGAGATCGATCGCTACCTGGCGCCGACGTCGGAACCGGCCATGCCGCTGGTGGTTCACGGCGCGTCGGGTTCCGGCAAGTCCGCCCTGTTGGCGAAGTCGGTGACCAATCACCAATCACGCTATGAAAAAGGTAGGGCGGGCAGTCCTCTGCCCGCCGCGGGGCCGCCTCTTCAGGACGGCGCGCACGGAGTGACGCGCCCTACCGGTCTTGTCTTCCGCTTCATCGGGGCCACGGCGAACTCGACCGATCCTCGGTCGCTCTTGGAAGGACTGTGCCGGGAGTTGGGTGAACTCTACGGGGCCGACAACACCGATCTGCCCTTGGACCTCAACAAGCTGATCGTGGTCTTCCGTGACCGACTGGCACTGGCCACGGCGGAGCATCCGCTGACGCTGTTCCTGGACGCGCTGGACCAACTGCAAGTGTCCGACCGCCCCGAACTCTTCTGGCTGCCGGACAAGTTACCGGCTCACGTCCGTCTGGTGGTCTCAACGCTGGAAGGAAGAAGTAAGAATGAAGAAGGAAGAAGTCAGACATCAGAGGTCGGAGGTCAGAAGGCAGAAGGAAGAAGCGCGTCGGATGACTGTCTGACGATCCTGCGGAGGAGATTGCCAGCATCGAGCTTTCTTGAGCTGCTGCCGATGGAGGTTGCGGATGCGGAGAAGCTTTTCAAACTGTGGCTCGATAAAGCCGAGCGTCGCCTGATTCCTGAGAAGCACTGGCAAGCCATCCGGGAAGGGTTCACGCGATGCTCGTTGCCGCTCTATCTGCGGTTGGCGTTCGAGGAAGCTCAACGCTGGCGCTCTTACGACGAGCCCACGCCGCCCAGCCCGGACGTGGACGGTTTGATCGAACGGCTGTTCAACCGACTGAGCGAACCGGCCAATCATGGACCGCTGCTCGTCGAACGCGCCGTCAGCTATCTCCGCTGCAGCCGGCACGGGTTGAGCGAAGACGAAACTCTCGATCTCCTGGCCAACGATGCCGAGTATTGGGAGCACTTCCGGCAATCCGCCCAGCACGCGCTGCCGGTGGCCGACGGACAACAGACCCGCCGCCTGCCCATCGTGATCTGGTCGCGCCTGTATCACGACCTCGAACCGTATCTGTCTTGGCGGTCGGCGGACGGCACCGCGCTGATGGTCTTCTTCCACACCCGATTCAACGAAGTCGCCAACCAGCAATTTCTGCGCGACGACGCCGTCCGCCGCGCCCGGCACGACAGCTTGGCTAACTACTTTCACTCCCAAGACTATTTTCTTGAGTCTGTGGAGGAACAGCGTGCGCGAGTGAAGCGACTCCCGCCAACGCCACGACCGGCGAATGTGCGCAAGGTAGTTAAACTGCCGTGGCAACGGCTCGAAATCGCGAAGTTGTCAGGAGAATTGGAAGCAGTGGAACAACTTCTCACTGACCTGTTCTTCCTCGAAGCCAAGGCCGAGGCCGGAATTGTTTTTGATCTCGCCGTTGATTTCACACAGTCCATGGCGGCACTACCGACGGAGCGAAAGCAGCACCGAATTCTGCGTCTGTTGGAAGAAGCCCTCCGCCGCGACATCGACTTCGTCGCACGCCATCCGACGATACTGTTTCAGTGCATGTGGAATTCCTGCTGGTGGTACGACTGTTCGGACGCGGAGCTACATTACTTCGATGAGAACAAAAGGAATCGGCCGAATTGGCAACAGTCAGGAGCAGGGCTTCATGAGTTGCTAGAGCAGTGGCGACGTGCCAAAGAGGCAAACACACCAGATTTCATCTGGCTGAGGTCTCTTCGACCACCAGCTCAGCGTCTCGGCACAGCCCTGTTGTGGGTTCTGCATGGTCACGGGAAGATGGTCACCAGTGTGGCAGTCTTCTCTGACGGCAGACGAGTCGTGTCAGGTGCTGGCGACAAAACGGTGCGGGTGTGGGACGCGGAAACCGGACAGGAATTGCGCTGCCTGCATGGCCACACGGGTATTGTGTGGACCGTGGCCTTTGTTTCGAAGAAGGGGTGGGTTGTGTCAGGGGCGGATGACAAAACAGTGCGAGTCTGGGATGTGGATAACGGAGTAGAACTGCGATGCCTTCAAGGTCATGAATCAGTTGTAACAAGCGTGACATCCACGCCTGACGGACGAGTAGCATCAGGGGCCGGAGACAACACCGTGAGGATATGGGATGCAGAACGGGGTCACCAATTGCTCTGCCTACGGGCGCACGAGGGATGGGTGTGGGGTGTGGCATTTGGTGCCGACGGGCAGCGGGTGGTGTCAGGATCTGCGGACAAGACCGTTCGTGTGTGGGACGCGGAAATCGGGACGGAGTTATGTTGTCTTCACGGACACGAGGCATCTGTAAGCAGCGTGGCGTTTGCTCCCGATGGACACAGGGTAGCTTCGGGGTCTGCAGACAAGACGGTACGGATCTGGGATGTCGATAGCGGGAGGCAAATTTGCTGTCTTCGCGGGCACGAAGCGAGCGTTAGTGGCGTGGCGTTTGCGGCTGACAACCGACGATTGATCTCAGCCTCTGCAGACAAATCGATTCGACTTTGGGACGTCGAGAGCGGACTTGAACTGGCCTGTCTGCGTGGACATGAAAACGCAGTCCAGAGCGTGATGTTTTTCCCCGATGGATTTCGAGTGGTGTCGGGTTCGCGCGACAGAACAGTGCGAGTGTGGGACATGACGCGAAAAACAGCACTCCACCACCTTCGCGGAGACGAGGGCTGGGTGAGAGCAATAACGTTCAGCCCCGATGGCCGATGGGTGGTTTCAGGGGGTGATGACAGAACAGTTCGGGTTTGGGACGCAACGAATGGGATAGAATTACACTGTCTGCGCGGACATAACTTCTCCGTAACGAAGGTGGAGTTCGTGCCTGGCGCGCCGTTGATTGTGTCGCACGCGGGCGATGAGATTGTTGTGTGGGACGCTGAGACAGGCGAGAATCTGGAGGTAATTCAAGGGATGGACGGTTCGTACACGGTTACTCCAAGTGAGGTGCGGTTCGATGAATTGGAAACGGTCATCGAATTTGACTCGGCAGAAACCATCGCGCCCGCTGCGTGGTTTTTAGCTCTTCGAAGGAAAGCCACGCATCCATCGGGGCGGACTTGGGCGGGAGCGGTTGCCAACCATCTCTATATCTTCAGCCTCGAAGGGATGACTCCGTAGCGCACGCTGTTTGATGCGGTAAACGCGGAGAACCACCATGGCTGAAATGGAACTGGATCAACTGGTGTTGCCGTACTGCCGGCAGGTGACCCGCCAATCCCCAGCAGGCGGGCTGTCCCTTGTGCGGCCAGGAGTTCGCGCCGCCGCCCGCCGTCGTCGCTGCTATCCAAGATCAATCCGCATTCTGAAATCCTCTCCCCCCTGTCCGCATTGCCAGCACCCACGGCGGAAAGGATGAAGGAAGAATTATGAATGATGAAGTGGGATGAGCACGAGAAGACCCTCGCCGTGGAGGAAAGGAAGAAGGCGGAATGAAGAATGAAGAAATGAGACTCGCGGCTTGTTTGGAGTTCCGCGTTTACGCGGTCCAGAGCCGCCTGAAGGCGGGACTCCGAACGCCAACCCGAAGCCGCCTGTCCCTTCGCCGAAGAGCACGCCCGCCTCACCGCCAAACTCCAGTGACCGATACCAGGGCGAACGGTTGACCCCTGCAATCAAGGGCGGCAGGTGGCGGGCATCATCACCCGAAAGCCCCTGAATCCCCTCCCTCCGCGGGGAATGGACAGAGAACCAGCGAAAACATAAACTCAAACCAGTCGCCTGACCGACACTCCATGTGGACCGGAAAGTTGAGGCCGATCAGGAGCGCGGACGGTCAGAAAGTGACCCTTATGAAAACCAAATCCAAATTGAAACGGAACCAAGTGATTGTCGAAAGGAACCGTCGTGACGACCAGCTTCCGGCTGCGAGTGCCCGGGAGACTCAGAGCACGGCTTCGCCGTTCAAGCGCAAGAACATTTTGGTGCCGGTTGATTTTTCGGATTGCTCGCGTCAGGCGCTTGACTACGCGCTTCCGTTTGCCCGGCAATTCCGTGCCGGCATTACTTTGTTGCACGTTGTTCACGTCCATTACTATGCGACCAGCAGCGACTACGCGACCTACGATTATCCCGAGCTGCTCGAGGAGACGCGCCGGGCTGGCGCGAAACAACTTGGCGATCTGGCCCGTTCGGTTCGCAAAGTGCATCCGGTCAAAACTGTGATCGAGACCGGCCATCCGGGAAGTCTCATCGTTGATACCGCGAAAAGGCTGGGGATCGAGTTAATCATTGTTTCCACCCACGGTTGGACTGGAGTCAAACGCGCTTTGCTCGGCAGCACTGCCGAACACGTTGTACGTTATGCGCCCTGTCCGGTGCTCACCGTCCCCGGTCGCACCCCGCTGGCGCAATCCGGCCAAGCGCCTCCGTTCAAACTGAGGAAGATCCTCGTCCCGCTTGATTTCTCGAAGGTTTCCGAGGGCGCCCTGCCTTACGCTGCATTCCTGGCGGTGCGC
>CAYIOH010000348.1:0-4834 GCA_964364975.1 uncultured Bifidobacteriaceae bacterium | reverse complement strand
CCGCCCTACCAAACCAGGGAGGGACGCGCTGCCGCGCGTCCTTCGGCAATTACCGGTTTTCACGCGGCCGAAGCGGAATGTTTATCTCCGCGCCGCCCATTCGTCGAAGACGGCGAGGAACGGCAGGAAGCTGTCCACCAGGAAGCCCTCGTAGCCGTGACAGCCTCCACGCCAATCCCGCCAATCCTTCGACATGCCGTTGTCGCAAAAACCCTGGTAGTCGCCCACCGCAAAACTGCGCAGCATCGGCTCGAAGATGCGCCGGGCGGCTTCCGGGCGCCCAATCTGGTAAAGCGCCTTCACCGTGAAGTAGGCGTAGCAGGCCGTCGCGCCGCCATTCTCGTAGAACTGAAAACCGTCGCTGCCGTCCTCCAACCGCGGTGCGCCAAACACCTCCGGCGGGCTTCCGTCGACAACGTAATCGCCCTTGCGCACCGGCACGAGATTGCCGGGCAGACCGAGATGGAAATTCGTGTAGCCGACCTCTGTGAGTTTCATGAGCAGCTTGTCGAGAATCGAACGCGCATCCTGTTCATCCACCAATCCGTAGGTGATGGCCACGCCGCTGACGAACGTGAACCAGTAATCGTGCAACTGCCCGTCGGCGCTTCGCCAGCCGGCGAGCACGCCCGTAGCCGGGTTCAGGAACGTCGGCACATAAGCCTGGCGAAGTTTTGTGGCGCGGCTGGTGAAAAACTCCGCGTCGTCCTTGTGCCCCAACTTGCGCGCGACTTCGGCGAACTGCGTGGCGGCGCGAAAGGCCAGCGCGTTGGCGTAGGCGTCCTCGTGGCCGAAGTTGATCGTGTCCCACCAGTTCGCTGGGCGGCGTTTCCCCGTTGGCCGGTCGCCGTAATTGCCGCTGGTCGGATATTCGATCAGTCCGTTGCCGTCGCGATCCATCTCAAAGATTTTGCGGCCCCACGCGGCGAGCTTGTCGTAGTTCGCCCGCGCCCACTTCCAATCCTTCGCGCCTTGCGCGTAGTTGCACGCAGCGATGAGCAGCGACGGATACGTGTCCGTCGAATCGTAAGGCGAGCCCCAGCCAACGATGTCCGCCGCGCCCGGATTCGACTTGCCGTAACCGACCTGCCCGTAGCCTTTCGCGCCAGCCAGATAACCGTCCAGCGTCATGCGAACCAAGTCGAGGCACGTCAACCCGTCCACCAGCGGTGGCGCCCGCAACGCGATTTCGGAATATTTGAACAGCGTGAACGGCACCGGATCGCTCGAAGAATTGTTTGCCAGCATCTGCACCCGCGGGTTGACCTGGAAAATGTTCAGGAAACTGCGCCGGAAACCGTCGAACAGCGCGTCTTGCTCGATGCCGCGGAGCTTGGGATAAATCGCCGCCACTTCGAGTTTGTATTCCACGCCCGGGCGCGCGGCGGTGGCCGGCGGAAATGAAACCTCCACAAAGTTCGGCTTCACGTAGCGGCGGGCGTCGTAGTCGAGCTTGGCGCCCTTCACGTCCGAACGGATGCGCACCGAGCCGAGATCCGGCAAATGTAGCACGCACGGCAGGGCGACGCGGCGTTCGCCCGCTTCCATGAGGCCAAGCAACGTGGCGTGGTTCGCCTTCTGGTCGAACTTGAGCAAGAATGGCGGGTTGCTCACGCCCGGGACGAACCGCGAGCGCAGCACCAGCGTCTTCTCGCTGCAAACCACTTCCCACGCCGGCGCGGGATGGTCGCTCGCCGGCTCGACCACGTAGGCGAATGTGCCCGGCTTGCCCGCCACGAACTTCAGTGAGCTGCCAGGAGGATTCGTCGGCAGGACGGGGTTGTTCGCCAGCTTCCCCTGACCGAGCGCGTCCACGGTGAACACCGTGAACGCCAGTCCGGTGCGCGAGAATCCGACGGCGAGATAACGCGATTGGAAGTCGGGCGGCGGTGAAATCGGGTTGGCAGCTGGTGCCGCAGCGACCATCCGGGGCGCAGCCATTACCGCGAAAATCAGCGTTGTAAATCCAAGGATTTGAGTGGGAGTTCTTTTCATCTTTGTCAATCGTGTTCGCCTGATTTCATTTCCCGGCTCCCTTTGTCCCGATGTTCCCCGCGCCGCCTTCGCGGTGAAATTGTTCATCCAGCCGCTCCCACAACCCGGACATCTGCTTCACCCGGTCGGGATGCGACCCGGCGACATCCTTCGATTCGATACGGTCGCGCTTGAGGTCATACAACTCCCACTGGCCGTTCTTTTCCGATTCAGAAACCAGTTTCCAATCGCCGACGCGCACGGCACGGTTGCCTTCGTGCTGCCAGTAAATGGTGTCACGGGGAATGGCGGCATCGCTTTTCAGCAGCGGGACGAGACTTTTTCCGGGCAGGGTTGGGCGCGGTTGCCCGCCCCAATGGTCCGGCGCTGTCACTCCGGCCAGTTCCAGCACGGTTGGAACGAAATCAATGATGTGCGCGGGCGCATGACGCAGTTTGCCGCCGGAGGGAATGACCGCGGGCCAGTGCATGATGAACGGCGTGGCGATGCCGCCTTCGTGCACCCAAATCTTGTGACGGCGAAACGGCGCGTTCGCCGCGCTCGCCCAACCCGGTCCCAGACATAGGAACGAATTCGCCGAACCCGGTGGCGCGGCTTGATCGTGGCCGTCACCGCGCACCATCACGGTCGCATCCGCGCCGTTGTCGGAGAGAAAGACGATCAAAGTATTTTCCCACGCGCCCATCTGGCGAAGCTGATCCAGCACGCGGCCCGTTTCGCGGTCCAAGCGGTCCACCATCGCCGCGTGAATCGCCATCTTGGTAGCCTGAAACCGCTTTTGTTCCGGCGTCAGTTCCTTCCAGGGCACGGCGTGTTCGATTTCGCCGGGGCCGAGTTTTTCCAGCACGTCGGGCTTGAAGTAGCGCGGCATGAATTTGGGGTCCAGCTCCGACAACTTGCAATCCACGATGCCGGCCTTGCGCAAGCGTCGCCAGCGTTGCTCGCGGATCACGTCCCAGCCCTCCAGATAGCGGTCCCGATAGCGCGCGATGTCCTCCGGCAACGCGTGCAGCGGAAAATGCGGCGCGTTGAAGGCGAGGTAGAGAAAAAATGGCTGGTCACGATGCTCGGCGGCGTGCCCGGCAAGAAAGTCAATCGCGTGCTGCGCGATGGCCGTGGTCGCGTAGAAGCCGTCGCCGGGTTTTGCCGGCGGCAACGGTTTATCGTCGAGGAGGTGATTTCTTGGGGTGAAGTACCGGTCGTGGTCGTCAAACGAATACGAATGTTCAAATCCGCCGGCCAGCACCTTGCCGTCCACGTGCCACTTGCCCGAATGGTAGCTGCGATAACCCGCCGGCTTCAACAAGTCCGGCAGCAACGCTGCCCACGCTGGACGCTGTTTCGCCGGATCACGATTGACCTGTTGGGCATAGAAACCGGTCATCAGGCACGCCCGCGTCGGCCAGCAGCGTGCAGTGTTGTACATTTGCGTCAGCCGCACTCCGCCCGCCGCGAGCCGGTCAAGATTCGGCGTCGCGATTTCGCCGCCGTAACAGCCGATGTCAGAGAAGCCAAGATCGTCCGCAAGAATGAGGACGATGTTGGGTTTGACCGGCGCGGCGACCGCGCCAAGCACGGCAGCAAGGCAAAACCCTGCGAAGATCAACCTGTGGCGAATTAGCGGATTGAGGCGCACCTGCAGAATAATCACCGAATTTCATTCCCTGCGCCAGCGGAAGTTCGTTCGCGTAACTCATGATGCTCATCCAGCGCAAGGAATGGGACGGCGGCGAATTCTGGTTCGATGGCGAATTGATCCGCAAGAACGGCCTGTTCCTGCCGCGCGATTTGAAGCCGCTGAATCCGCAGAATTTGAAGTAGTTGCGCGCCAATCTTGCGGGAAGACACGATCGAACCTACTTTGTTTCCGACCATGAAAGTCAGCAAGGTAAGTCGTCGCCGGTTTATTCTCGCCGCGCTGGTTTTATCGCCCGGCGCGGTCTTCGCGGATGCCACATGGCTTGAACCGACCTGGCTCAAGGTTCGACAACTGCGTCTCACGAGCGGCAAGCCTACATGTCGCTTCGTTCATTTCACCGATTTGCATCACAAGGGCGACCGTGCGTATGGGTTGTCAGTTGTAAAGACCATCAACGCCCAGTCGCCCGACTTCGTATGTTTTACTGGCGACCTCATCGAACACCGACGATTCCTTGCTGAAACACTTGATATATTGGCTGAGATCAAATCACCCATGTACGGCGTGCCCGGCAACCATGATTATTGGAGTCGCGTCGCTTTCGACGGCATTGCCAGATGCTTTACTGCCACCGGCGGCGGCTGGTTGACGGACCAGCACCTCCTGACTCGCGACGGAAAGATTAACATCATCGGAGCAACCTGCCTAAGTTCAAAACAACCGCCACTTCCGATCAATCCGGACACGAAAAATATTTTGCTGATGCACTATCCGGCGTGGGTTAAGAGGCTCGGCACACAGAAAGTTGACTTGATGCTGGCGGGACATTCGCACGGGGGACAGGTCCGCATTCCCTTTTACGGGCCGATTTCAGTCCCTTGGGGTGTGGACGAATACGATCTCGGCCTGTTTCAAACCAACGCCGGGCCATTGTATGTGAATCCCGGCATCGGCTGGTTTCCGTTTCCAATCCGTTTTCGTTGCCGTCCAGAAATCACGGTAATTGAATTCTGAAATGCTCGCTTAACGCGAATCCCTTTCCCGTTGAAGCGTGCTTGGTCGGTTTGTATCGTTCCGCCGATGGCCGCGCCACAAAATCCACCCCCGAAATCGCCGCTCAAGCAACCCGTGACTTCACTTTGGGGCGTCGGCCCGGAGCGCGCGGCACAATTGGCGCGACTCGACATTCACACGGTCGAA
>CAYIOH010000347.1:0-4843 GCA_964364975.1 uncultured Bifidobacteriaceae bacterium | reverse complement strand
CAACGGTCCCCAGCTCCAGAGTTTCGGAAACAGACTGAAACCTCCCTTCAGGCTGCCGAGGTCCAGCCACCGAGCCGCCATGGATTTGTCGTAGGCGCCTGATTTGAGCGTCAGCCAGTTTCTCCGGCTGGCGTACCACCGGCCCTCGTCTTTCGGAAGCGCCAGATCGTGAAATGGCTTCTGCACGCCGCCGCACGTGCGGAATTCCGTGCTTTTCAAACCGGCGAAGGGCTGAAGCCCTGCCAAATCCGGGAATAGCACCTGTGGAATGGACAGTTCGGACCGGTTTTCAATCGAAGCCTGCAACGTGATGGAACGCCCATCCGGGGCTGGACGGATTTGCACAGTCGCTGATACCGATCCCTTCGGTTCAAAAGCGCGGCTCATCCCCAAGGTCTGCCAGGTGATTGAAATTCCCCCGTCCGCAACTTCCACGCGGGCGTCCCGCGAATACCGCGTCCCCAGCCGCAGCGGTTCGAAGCCATAACCGGGGTAGGCCGAATCCAGCAGCGAGGCGCTCCTGGGCCGGGCCTGCAAGATCTTCATGCCCGCGTATTCCAGTTCCAGAAGGCCGCCCGAATTCGGATCAATCACGATCCGCAAACCATTGAGTTCGGCCCGAACCGGCTCTTTGGCTTCACCCGCCGCGAGTGAACAACTGCAAAGAGCAGCGATGATCGTGATTCTTCTTAGTTTCATCCGGGTTAAAGTCATCTCGTTGCACAAACCTGCCAGTCACGCCGCCGACTTGTCCCACTTCATGATCAGGATGGTGGATACCAGCACGATGGCGGTGCCGGCGATGGCGGTGGACGTCAGTCGTTCGCCCAGAAACAAAGCCGCCAGCAGGATGCCGAACACCGGCACGAGGTAGAGCGACGCCGAGGCGACCGTCACCGGCAGGTGTTGCAGCACGTAGAAGAACAGGATCATCGAGAGGCCGTACATGCAGAGGGCGAGGAACGCGAACGCCAGCCAGCCGCGCCAGTCGAGCGCCGCGAGTTGTGCGAATTGAAACGGCTCGACCCAGATGAGCAACGGCACGCTCGCGACCGATGCGGCTACATAGCTGAAGATGAGGATTTCGATTTCCTGAAACCTCTGGAGCAGTCCCTTGCAATAAACGTTGTAGAAAGCCGAGCCGAGGCAGCCGCAGAGGATGAGCAGGTTGCCGGTCAGGTAGTTGGCCTGGAGAAACGCGCTTTGCTTCAAGTCCTGCACCGAGAGCAGGAACACGCCGGCCAACCCGATCAGCAAACAGCCGATGCGCAGCCGCGTGATCCGCTCGCGCAGCAGGAACGACGCAAGCACTGCCGTGATGACCGGGATGAGCAGGTTTAGGATCGAAGCGTTCGAGGCGAGGGACTTGGTGATGCCCCACGTCATGCCGAGTTGTGCCAGCACCTGACCGCCCACGCCCGCCGCGGCGAACCGCAGCCAGTCGATGCGCGTGATCTTCGCGGCTTGCGGATTCCGCCGGCGCTCGCGCAACAGCAGCGGGATGAACATCACCGTCGTCACGTAAAACGGCAGGAACGTGATGGCGATGGGGCCGAGTTTGCCTTCGAGAAATTTGACCGCCGTGCCTTGCGCAGACCACATCAGGTTCACGAGCGCGAGCAACAGGAAGAACCATAGGAAGCGGGACTTCGGCTGGGCTGGCGGGGTGGCGACGACATTTTCCATAGTTCAAGATTGCAGGATTTTGACTCCAAAACGGTCCGCCCCCATCGAACTGCCTTCGAAGACGTACGGCGTTATGCGGCGGGCTTCGGCGTAACGGCGGATCACCCGGTCGAACGCCGGGCGGGCCTCGGTGCGCCCCAGCACCGCTACGGTGCCACCCGCGCCGCCGCCGGTGACTTTCGCGCCGAACAATCCGTTCGCGACGCCCTCTTCTCGGACAAGTTGCACTAGGAGATCAGTGGCGTCGCAGCCAAGGCCACATTCGGTATAGGCATGATGCGATTGATACATGATGTCCCCCATCTGCTCGAACCCAACTCCGCCGCGCGCGAGTTCTGTGAAGAGATGCACGCGAAAGTTTTCCTCGACGGCGTAGCGCGTGTTGGCGCGGACGCGATACGTCACCTCCGGCCGTATCTTGGTAAACGGATCCACATGGATCTGCCCATTGCGCAGATATTCGGCGCCGGTCATCGTCTCCGGCAGGCGCGCCTCGTAGCGCGAACGGAATAGCGAGGGCGAGAGGTTGGCGAGATAACCGTTCCAGCGCGCGTCGGTCCAGCGAGGAATCGGGGCTGACTCGTCGTGTCGCACGACAATTCCCTCCCCATCGCAAATCAGCTTGTATCCCATGAATGCGCCGGCGCGCGCCGCTTCATATTCGATGCCGCTCACCGCATGGCTGACGCCGGAATCCACCGCCCAGCAGGCGAGTCCTTCCGGCAGGCGCACGAGCGGTCGCGGCAGACAAGGCTGGCAGAGCAGCGGCAGGATGCAGCCTTCGTCGCCGAGCACGACGGTGATTTGATCCATGATGCCGCAAGCGGATTCGGCGATGACGTTCTCCACCCACTGACAGGCTTCGGCTAGTGCGACGCCCGCGAGGTTGATGCCGTAAGCGCCCACGGCGGCTTTCATCACGGCCACTTCGACGGAAGCGGAGGAACTCACGCCTTTGTTTAGCTGCACGTCAGACTCGATGTAAACGTTCACGCCAGAAGCGACCTGTTTTGGAAAACGCCTTTGCAGAAGATGGAAAACACCAAGTACGTAGGCGGTCCAACGCGTCGCAGGTTCGCGATTCACCAGCGCCCGCACGGCTTCGTCCGACGTGAGGTCATCGAGCGAGAATTCGAGCCGGTCGTGCCAGCCGCGCGACTGCATCTGCGGGTTGAAGAAGACGACGCGGCGGTCGTCGCGCAATTGCACCGCCGCCCAGGTTGCTTCGCGAATCGTTGCCTCGAAGACCAGTCCGCCGGTGTAGTCATCGTTGCCGCCCATCAAATCGAGCCGCCCGGGCGCACGGCTGTAATGGATGGGCCGATCCGGCGCGAAGAAGCGCCCGCTCGTCCTGAGGTGCGTTAGCGTGTTGGCGAAATCGTCCATGGTGGTGTGACAAAACAACAGAGCGGCAGCCAAAGTAGCGCAGACTTCCAAGTCTGCTGTGTCGCGGGTTTCCAAACCCGCAGGCCGCAGGACCTCGCTCTCCCTGCCGACTTGGAAGTCGGCGATACAGCAGGTTTGGAAACCTGCGCTACCGCGAGGCATTCCGTCACTGGAGAATTTGCGCGGGGCAGCGTGGCTTTCAGAGATCTTAGCACCGTGTTTGCACAGTTCACTTCGCCCACTCGGGGAAGGCGTTCATCGCGTCCACATAATTGTGGAGTTTGTCGGTGTGGGCGTCCTCCTGCCAGCCGCCGCGGCCATCGCCCTTCCAAATGCCGTCGTAGGGGCAACCGTCGTCGTTGATCGAGTAGAGGGTGTAGTTGAGCGTCTGCCAGGCGATGCCCTTGAATTCATCTGAACCGGTGGCCTTGGTGAACATCGCCAGCACGGCGCCGTAGGGGGCGGCGATGCCCCCCCACGGACGCTGGTCGGCGTCCTGTTCGCCGCAGGCCACGACGCCGCTGAAGATGTGCGTGAACGTCCGGTTCACAAACTCGATCAGCGTGCGCGCATCCTTCTGCCAGTCGGGATCGAGCGCCTCCTTTTTCTCGAGAAGATAACGCGCGAGATTCAGCGGCGACCAGGCGGTGCGGTTAGCCGTGTCGTGATGATCCTCAAAGAACTGCGCCATCAGCGCGCCATTCTTGGCGGCGTCGGGGATCTGCACGTGCTTGATCCACGCCCACAGATTGTCGCGCGGGGACTGGAATTCCTTGTGGCCATGCTCGATCAACTTGTCGAAGAGACGGAGGATGAACGACATGTTGCCCGACACGGCCCCGCTCGCCTCGCCCGTGCGGTAATCCACGCGGAACGGCCACGGTGAATTTGTCGCCGTGCCTTGCCCCATGTTCGCCACGAGGACGCGCGCGTTTTGCAGCGCCTGGTCGAAATACTTCTGGTCCTTGGTTTCCTCATGCAGCAGCAGCAGCGCATAGCCCGCGATGCCGCCCTTGTCCGGCTGGATGTCGTAGGGTTTGTCGTCCTGCGAACCGCAGTCGGGCGGCTGCGGGAACTTCCCGGCCCAACCGGTCGAACGCGAGAAGCGCGGATACTTGCCCGTGTCCGGCGTGATCGCCTCCTTGACCAGGTAATCGCCCAGGTATCGCGCCATCTGCACCAGGCGGGGATCCTTTCGTCCGGTGAAGTCGTGCCACTTGAGATACGAGATGATGCCCATGCCGTTTTGCGTGGCCGGGATGAAGGACGGCCGTTTCTCGATCAGCCGGTAGTCGCCGTCCATGAACGTCATGTAAACGAAGCGCGGATAGCCGTGTTCGACCGGGCACTTGAGATACCAGGCCACTTCGCGTTCCAGCGCGGGACGCCACGGCATCCACGGGAGCAGGATGCCGCGCTCGTCGCGGACGGCCGGGTGGTTGCCGACCATTTCCGCGCCGGCAGAGAGCGACCACATAGACACGGCGAGCAAGGTCAGTTTTGCTGCGAAAGCTCTCATCGCATTGAGTTGGCTGATGAATTTCCGATGTTTCATGATAGTGTTTTGTCGTTCCGGCTTGTCAGGCCCAGACTTGTTTCCATAGCCATCTCCATGGGTTTTGGATGTGACTGGGAAATCTTCCGCAGTCCGGTCGCAACGGCAGGGATGAGATGGCACCCCACCACCGTTTCCGCGCGACCAAATCTGAACGTGGGGCGTCCAATTTGCAATCTCATTTCAAAGTTCCTGATTCCCAATCCGGCTTCCAAG
>CAYIOH010000346.1:0-4884 GCA_964364975.1 uncultured Bifidobacteriaceae bacterium | reverse complement strand
GCAATTCTATCTTCCGTACATCGCTTTTAATTACCTCGGCCAACTGACAACCGCCGAACTGACGCCAGATCCATCAAAAGCAGACGAGTACATTCCCCTTGCACGCGGCAGGGTCAGCTACGCCCGCAACGCGGGAAAAGTTCCGCAATTCAGCGGTAGTCCGTCATCAATGCCGGAGACTCCGGCCGGCAACAGCACCGATGCGTACAACGTCATTCGCATTGACTGGGTCACCGGCCGCGCGCGGGTGGAGCGCCAGGAAATTTCCGGATTGTAAATGAAGCTCACTCTTCAACCAAAGAACCCGCCCCCGGCCCCTCCGCCGGAGGGGAGGCCGCATTCCGGTATCGGTGCGAAGTTCGCCTCCTCGGAGAGATTACCCAGTCCTCGAATAACCGCGAATCGTGTCCCTGAACCGGGGGTGGTGGTAGGGCGCGTCACTCCGTGCGCGCCGTCCGGATCGTTGGAGGCAAACCGCGGCTCGTACGGAATGACACGCCCTGCCTTGCGGTACACGGGCAGGTCAGAGGCGGTTTTTTCCCGTTCAGCAGCCGCATTCACGATGGTGGAAATTGCCATCAGCCTGGCCATCATCGGTTTTGCGCTGGTGGCCATCATAGGCGTGCTGCCCATCGGCATGAACGTGCAGCGCGAGAATCGCGAGGAAACCATCATCAATCAGGACGCGTCCGTGTGGTTCGATGCCATTCGCGGTGGCGCACGCGGCTTGGATGACCTGACCAACTACGTGGACGCCATTACCAACGTCGTCACGGCTTTTAATCCGGACGGGAGCATCGTCCCGGGCTTCCCCCACACGTATGGCTACCACCGCACCAATTGGACCTTCAACGTCGCGCTTCAGCCTCCAATAGATCAGGGTCTAGGGCACGAGATTACCAACGGCTATCGAATCATCGGGCTGCTGAGCACGCCAAAATACATTTACTGGGATGTTGCCAACCATGTTGTCGCCACCAATAACAATGTCGTTGCTTACGTTCGCGCCATGAGCGGGCTGGCGGCGGAGAAATTTCCGCAGACCAACGCCGAGGTGCGCGAACTGGCCTTTAATTACAGGATGCTCTCGGAAGTTGTGCCGTATGCCGGGTGGGACACCAACTGGGTCCAATTCAATGCCCCCGGCCTGGCGACCGACGAAGTCGCCGCTCGCTCGAACTATTGGATGGTGGCGAGAAACTTGAACGCAAATCTGCGTGACGTGCGGCTGTCGTTCCGCTGGCCGATTCTGCCCAGCGGCAAGATCGGCAATGGGCGTCAAACCTTTCGCACGATGGTCGGTGGGCAACTTTTACAGACCAACGACACCGGCCAGACGCTGTATTTTTTTCAACCGCAAACTTTTGTGAAAGCACTGTAATATGGAATTGCCGATTGCCGATTGCCGATTGCCGATTGAAACTATTGCCACGCGACGCGCGTTGACAATCGTCAATCGTCAATCGTCAATCGTCAATCCTGCCGCCTTCTCCATCATCGAAATCCTCATCGTCGTCGCCATGCTTTCGGTCATCATCCTCGGCTTGGTGGCCATGTTCGGGCTGACACAGCGCGCGTTTCGCGCCGGCATGACGCAGACCGACGTGCTCGAATCCGGCCGCGTGGCCACTGATCTGATCGGGCGTGAACTGGAGCAGGTGACGCCGTCGTATCTACCCACTGTGGGCCGGCGTACCAATGACGCGCCGTTCAGCCAGCCGAATTTCTACGCGCGCCTTCCGGTTTACTGGCCGCTCGGCCAGCCGCTGCCCGGCAGCAGTTTCCCGCGCACCAATCTCTTGGAAGACCTGTTCTTCCTCACGCGCCGCAATCAGGAATGGATCGGCATCGGCTACTTTGTGCGAACCAGGGATCCTGCAACCGGAGACTTGATCTGGCCGCTGGTGGGTGAGCCGCCACCGACCAATGGCGTGGGCACGCTTTATCGCTTTGAAGCCAACGCCCCCGCCTTGTCAGGTCGGACGCCCGCACAGATGTTCTACGAATTTCAGACGGCACAACAGGCCAACGAAACCAACGTGTCTAGGATCCTGGACGGTGTCATCCACTTCCGCTTGCGCGCCTACAACACGAACGGTTATTGGATTGTGACGGATCAGGACGTATCCGCCAGCGGAACTCAAACCAACACGGACATCCGGGTATCCACCATCGCCTCTGGCGAAGTCGGCCAGTACATCTTTTACAGCAACGCCGTCCCCGCCTCCGTGGAACTGGAGATCGGCATCCTCGAAGACCGCGCGTGGGAACGGTTCAAGTCGCTGCCAGACCCCGCCAGCCAGGACCGCTACATCATCAACCAGGCCGGGCGCGTGCATCTGTTCCGCCAGCGCATTCCCATTCGCAACGTTGATCCGTTCGCTTACCGATGAAGTTGCCAACCAGAAACGATTCCGCCGGTAGGGCGCGTCACACCCCCCGACATCCGATGTCGGGGTTCGTGCGCGCCGCCATCCGGTCAATGCGCACGAAACGGCGCGCACGGAGTGCCGCGCCCTACCCGTATGGGCGACCTGCTGGCGCGCCTTTCACGTCACCTGTCACTCGTCACTCGTCACCCCGCACGGCAGGTGTCGCCCTCGTCGTCACGGTCATCCTCATTGCCGCCATCACCTTCATGGCCATCACGTTTCTCGCCGTGAGCCGCCGGGAGAAAGGCTCGGTCACCACCGCCACCGACCAGACCACAGCGCGGCTGGCCGCCGCCGCCGCCCGGGAGCGCGCCCAGGCCGAGATGCTCGCGCCCATCCTCGCCGCCAGCAACGCGCTTAACTTCCACCTGCTCGTCTCCACGAATTTTATCAACCGGGACGGCTTCGATCCCAACCCTCCGGACGGTTCGGACCACCGCACCAATGTCAATTATGAGTACACGACTTTGGCCTCTGGCACCCGGGCACTCAACGCGACGGAACAACTTCAAAACCTCGCCAGCCTCCTTTACAGCCCGCGCCCGCCGGTGTTCGTGGTCACCAACCGCGCAACTGGCGCGAACGAATTCCGCTCCTATCTCGATCTCAACCGTAATGGTCGTTATGACCCGAGCGGTCTCTGGCCGGTTATCAATCCCACCGGCGGTTACTACGACGCCAATGGCAACGAGATACCGTTTTCAAGCCCTCCACCTCCCAACACACTAAGCAACTTCTTCGTGGGCGACCCGGAATGGATCGGCCAGTTGGCCCGGCCCGATTTGCCGCACTCGGCCTCGAATTTTTTCGTCTCGCGCTACGCCTACGTCGTCATCCCGGCGGGCGAGACGCTGGACGTGAATTATATTCATAATCAGACAAGACAATTGGGCGTAACTGGTCCGTCCATTGAGGGCTTTCGCCGCAATCAGGGGGTGGGTTCTTCGGAAATCAACTTGGCTTCGTTTTTGGTTGATTTGAACACGAATTACTGGCCCGGTCCAAATACACCTGCACAAGCCCCCGACCAATACCCCTACGTTTATGAAACCGTCAATCCGGCCCAGGCGAACAGTGGTAACGCTTTTCTCGACGCATTGTCCCTCTTGCTATACCGATACGGAGGGAGTTTTGACACCTTGCTTAGTCCGATCCCGTTGGTTGATAACGGAAACATTGACGAATACGGAAACGGAGACGCAACCGGGTTTCCTATGAGGAGTTCCCAGTGGACTAACGACTTCAACGACGTAGGCGCGCGGTATCCCGGCGCGGACAACACCAACCACTTTTTCACGGCCCAGGAATTGTTTGATACGACGAAGACTGCATCCGTTGCAGTGCCCGGCGCAGCTTTCGCAGCGCGACTTGCCTCCGCGGGCACCAACGTGTCGTCCTACGACCGCTACACGTATTACCGCCTGCTCGCGCAGTTGGGCACTGATTCCGCGCCGGAGGACCCGGGCAAGCTCAATCTCAACTACGTCAACGTCGGCGGGTTGAAGGCAACGAACTTCATCTCTTGGGACGACCCGGCTATGGTGACTGGCAATCCGACAAATAACATCCCTCCTCCATTCGGCCGGCCCGGCTCGGAAGTGTTTTTCACCAACGCGGTGGACCGGTTGCTGAAACAATACTCCAAGGAATGGCATGACCGCGACGCCATCAACGGGTTGGTCAATTATACCAACACGTTCGGGATGACGAATCTCATGAGCGCCGGAAACATCCCGGTGTTTGTGAACGGACGTTTCACCTACACGCCAGCCGTGCATCGTTTGTTGCAACTGGCCGCCAACCTGTTTGACGCCATCAACCCGCGCTATTTCCCCGACCTCACCAACGCGCTACCCACGGTGTTCCGTCCGCAGTTCACCAACGATAACGGGAATGTTTTCATCCGGGATTTTGTCGAGGTCACCAGCGCGAATGACCTGAACTTCACCCTGTTGGTGGACCTGGACCTCACCGACTCCGTGCCTACGGTGCAACGGGACAGCTTGATCTTTGGCGTGCCGCTGGTCGTTGGCGCGCGGAAGGACCTGCCCAACTTCAATGAGTTTGCGGCCGAGACGATCATTCAGATTACCCGCAAGCTTGAGTTGCTGAAGGACAGTGGCAACACGATCTACCAAACCAACCAGATGTTTGTCATTGGCATCTCGAACGTGTTCGCCGCCGAGTTCTGGAATTCGTACGCCGCGAATTACACACGCCCCGTGGACATCATTGCCACAAACTTCTGCCGGGTGTCGCTGACCAACGATTACACCTTCAGTTACAATACGAATCTGGTTGCCGGCGGACAAATCATCATCCCATCTCCCGGCACGAATTACTGGGCCGCGTGGAACCCCCAGCGACAAACGCCGCCTCTAACAGGTCCGTGGTCGTTTCTTGTGCCTCTGCGCACTAATCATATCATTGTTCCCGATGCCGTTTACCGATT
>CAYIOH010000345.1:0-4890 GCA_964364975.1 uncultured Bifidobacteriaceae bacterium | reverse complement strand
GTGTTTGCGGCGCGCACCTTCTCCCAATCCTCCTGGATGAACGTGAACGGCCACGCCGCGAGAATCCAGCCGATGGTCCCGCCCATGCGCACCAGGCCAAACTCCTTTTGCGCGTCCTTCATGTTCGCGAAGGCGATTGAATTGCAGATCGAGAGCGTGGGCACGTACAGCAGGCAGTGCAGCAGCATAAGCCCGAAGAACGGCCAGAACGACTTTGTGAAGGCCAGCGCCAGGATGGCCAGGCCGCCAACCACGTGGCTGAAGGCGAGGAATTTCTCCGCGGCGAAGTTGCGGTCGGCGAACTGGTTGCTGAAGAACATCCCCACGATGGCCGCGATGGGGAACGCATTCAGAATCCAGGACTGCTGCAGCGGTGTGAAACCGAGGCTCGGCAGATACCCGAAGATCAGCGGTAGCCACGCTCCCCAAATGACGAACTCGAGCACCATCATGACGAACAGTCGGAGACGAATTGGATTAGTCATAGATCTTGGGGCGGCAGCGTAGAAGAGGGCCAGTTTGAAAGCAAGTGCCGCGATTCAGTGCCGCGATTCTCGCTTGTCTGCACTGCGGTTGTTTCGCTACTTGAGGAATGCCGTTTGGGATTGTTTCCAGCAACGCAATGGAGATGGCTTACGATCAATTCTCCCCCATGAACTGTGCCAGTTCGATGCTCTCACTTCACCGCACCCGAGGCGTTCTCGGCTGCGCGTTGCCCTTGGGGAGGCGGGTGAAAAAACACTGCCAGGATCGCGGCAGCCACCACACCAAGGGCCATCGGCACAAGGAAAAGTTTGTGGAAATCCACGCCTTGCGCCGTTTTGAAGACGTCACCGAGCCAGCCCCAGAGGAAGTTGCCCGTGAATGGGCCCAGCCCGAGGATGAGCAGGTTGAACAGGCTCTGCGCACTCGTGCGGACGTCCTTGGGGAAATGCGTGTCCACGAAGACATAAACCGTCGCGAAGAAGCACGCATAGGCGAAGCCATGCACCACATTGCTGGCGATCACCAGCCACAGCGTCTCCGGCGTGCCCAGGGCGTAAATGCCAAACCGCACCACGTGTCCCAGAATGCCGAAGATCATGATCCGTCGCCACCCGAAGCGCTTCAAGAACCAGCCCAGCCCCGCCATCGTCAGGATTTCGGCGATCTGGCCAATGCTCATCGCGGGCGCGATCCAGTTCTGACCCAGCTTCAAGTGCGACAGATAGGAACTGGTCCAGAAGAAATAGCAGTAGTGCACCAGCGAATCGAAGAACGTCACGATGAACAGCACCAGGATGCTGGGAACGGCGAGCAACTTGAGCGCGCCGAAAGGCGCGAATTTCTCACCTTCGCCCTTTCTGGGCGGTGTGTGGGGCAGGAATAAGCAGAACCCGGCCAGGGCGAGCCCGGCAATCCCGGCTACGGTGAAAGTGCTGGTCAGGGCCGCTTCCATCGCCGCGCCGGTCTTCAAGGTTGAGAGCGCCGTGCCCAGCCATTTCACCAGGCCGCCTGCCTCGCCCACAGACGGTACTTTCGTCCAGTCAATGGGGATAATAATGAACGGCCAGCTCGCCGCGATCCAGCCGGGCGTCCCCCAGACCCGCACCAGGCCGAATTCCTTTTGCGCGTCCTTCAGGTGGGCAAAAGTAATGGCGTTGGTGACGGACAACGTCGGCACGTAACACAGGCAGTGCAACAACATCAGCCCGAAGAACGGCCAGAACTGCCGGGCGTTCGCCAACCCCAGCATGGCGAGGCCGCCAATCAAGTGAGCCACGGCAAGGAACTTCTCCTGTGCAAAATAGCGGTCCGCCAGTTGTCCGCCGAGGAACATGCCGGTGAGCGAAGCGATGGCGAACGCGTTGAAGATCCAGGCTCTCTCCCAGCCCGTGAACTTCAGGTAGTCATCGCCCAGATAGAGGCCCAGCAGTGGCAACCAGGCGCCCCAAACGGCGTATTGCAGGCACATCATGACGGAGAGTTTGAAGCGCTGGGACTTGTTCATAGCGGTTGGCCGCGGAGCCTAGAGTGAGGGGCGCGGACTGGCAAGCGGGGAGAGAGTTTGTCGGGGGTTGGGGATGGATCAAAACGAGAATGATTGTTAACTTGCGCGTGGCTCGCGCCAACCAACTCTTGAAATGACAGCTGATTGACGAACAAGAATTGACCGGAACTGTTGATCACACCCGTTGGCAAGGATGGGATTGATTTCAGGCAACTGAACGCCTAGAACTTCCCGCGTTCGACTCACACGCGGCGCAATCAGAATGCAAACCGGACCATGAAACTTTCTCTCCTCGACCAGATCATCGTCGTCGTTTACCTCGCCACCATCATGGTCATTGGCTTTGCCATGAAGCGGCGCGCTGCGCGCGGCATGACCGCGTATTTCCTGGGCGGGCGACAGTTGCCATGGTGGGCGCTGGCCATGAGCGGGTCGTCGTCCTACTTCGACATCACCGGCACGATGTGGATCGTGTCGCTGTTCATTCTGCTCGGTTTGAAAGGCATGTGGGTCCACTGGCTGTGGGGCTTTCCCATCACGGCGTTTTATCTCGCCTACATGGGCAAGTGGATTCGCCGCAGCGGCGTGCTCACCGGCGCGGAGTGGATGTACACGCGCTTTGGCAACGGCAAAGCAGGCGATCTGGCGCGGCTGTCTTACACGCTCTTCGCCATCCTCACCATCACCGCGTTGCTCGGCTACGGCGCGATCGGCATGGGGAAATTCGGCGCAGTGTTTCTGCCATTCGAGCCGTTCACCTGCTCCGCGCTCATCCTCTGCGTGACGGGGGTTTACGTCATCGTGGGCGGACTTCACGGCATCGTGCGGGTGGAAATTGTGCAAACCATCGTGCTTAGCGCGGGCGCCCTCACGTTTGCCTTCATCGGCTGGCAACATTTCGACGCGGCCAAGTTTGCGGCGAACGTCCCTGCCGGCTGGCATTCCATCGCGCCGGCGATGCGGCCCTCCGAACTGCAAGGCGTTGTTTCCGGCGGCACGGATTTTTCGCTGTTCGGCGCGCTGGTGGCGGTGTGGCTGGCAAAAGGGTTGTTGCTCTGCCTAAGCGGGCCGGAGCAGTTGTTTGATTTCCAACGTTTCCTGGCGGCCCGCGATGCCCGCGATGCCTCGAAGCTGGGCGCGTTGTGGGGCGTCATTCACACCTTGCGCTGGCCGTTCACGATGGCGATTGCCGTGATGGCCATCATCGGTCTCGGCGATCCGGCGCTCGACGCGGCGCTGAGGAAAGACCCGGAAGCGGCGCTGCCGCTCATCATCAGCGCGCGGCTGCCGCACGGGCTGGTGGGCTTCATGTTGGCGGCGTTGCTCTCGGGTTTTCTCGCGACGTTCAGCTCCACGATCAACGGCGGCGCGGCGTACCTCGTCAAAGACATTTACCAGCGTTACGTCAATCCGCAGGCCGGTCAGCGCACGCTCGTCCGCGCCAGCTACGTCGCGTCGGCGCTGCTGATTGTCACCGGGCTGGTGATCTCGCGTTTGGGCACTTCGATCAACACGGCGTTCATGTGGATTTTCGGCACGCTGGCCGCGGGTATTCTGCCGGCCAACGTGCTGCGCTGGTATTGGTGGCGGCTCAACGGCTGGGGCTACGCCGCCGGCATCTTTGGCGGCATGGCGCTGTCGCTGGGGCAGGTCTTCGGTGACACTTATCTCTGGCGCCCGCCGCTCCCGCTGTACGTCGGCTTCCCCGTCATCGCGCTGGCGTCCACGGTCATCAGCGTCGTCGTTGCGCTGCTGACGAAACCGACGGATGAACCAACGCTCGCCCGCTTTTACGAAACCGTTCAACCGGCGGGAGCTTGGGGTCGGGTGAAAGCCAGTGTCCTGTCAGCAAATCCTCAGTTTCGTCGCGAAGCGCCGTTCACGCGCGACGCGCTGAATACCTTCCTTGCGCTGGTGGCAATTTGTGCGCTCTACGTCGCAACGCTCTACTTGATTCTGCATCGCTACGAGGTCGCGTTCGCTTGTTTCGGCACGACTGTGGCAATGAGCGCCGTGCTGTTCTTTACGTGGTATCGGAACTTGCCCGCGCCGGAACGGATGCTGGCGGAGGAAGAAGGCAGCGCGCCGTTACAGGAGTGAACATCCAGTTCGACGGGCGGGTTCAACACCGGATGGAAAGGACGCTCCTCGCGACCACCTCCAAGAACAAGGTCATGTCACCGGCGCGCTCCGATCCTTTCCATCCTTTGGTGGTTAGGCTGCGTCATGTGGTCTCGCAATCCAAGTGAAGTGATGCCAGAGACGCCAATAGAAGACAATCTCCAGCAAACAAATGAATGCAACGTCAATCCAGGTCATATGCTCCGTGAACTGGTCGAAGGGATCTCCACCAATAATCGAGCCAACAATCATGTATGCGACGTAAACGCCTATCGAAGCCACAACCAAGCGAACACCCACGGGAAAGGTGAGGCAGACACTACGAGCAATAAAGTCTCTGTCATCGCCGGAGCGATTGGCGCGATAGGTGACGTAGATGCCCACTGCTGTGCCAACGATGCTGATAACCGATGTGGCAATTAAAGCGGGCGAAACTGGCTCTGGACTGTAAATCGGAAGCTCCGTCACCACTGCGAGCAGGGTCATGAACAGCAAGAAATACTTCATGCGCTCCCGCTCCGGGAGCGTGCCTTCTCGGAGTTCTGTCGCTAGCGCCTTGGTGTTCCAGAGATACATGAGCGTGCGAGCCGCCTAGCTGTACAGATAGTAGGAACGATTTCCCTGATATTGGGTGTCGGACGGGTAATAAGGAAATCGGTTTCCCGCGTTCATAGGGCGAGCCTATGGCTGAAAAAGACACGGGTCAAGGCCCGGTTCGATGAGGAGAACAACATCGGCTGGGCCCGGACGCCGGAGACCCGCAACGTGCGTCTCGGGTA
>CAYIOH010000344.1:0-4914 GCA_964364975.1 uncultured Bifidobacteriaceae bacterium | reverse complement strand
GTTTCTGAGCCGGGAATTGTTTTGCCCTTTGAATTCCTGATATGCGACCCCTTCCAGCGTCTCACAGTTTTCTGACCTCACACCGCACCTCACAGTCACGGTCGAAACGCAGCCAGCCGAGCTTCTGCGAGTCGCCGGCGCGCAATCGAAATGAATTTGATTTGGTTTGGAATCTCACGCCGGAGGCACCGCTGTCCACCAGTTCAAAGCCACCCAGCGCTTCACCCGCCACCAGGCGGGCACTCGTCCAACGGACTTCCACCGCCAGCCTGGAAGAAATGTCGAGTTCGCCTTCGTTCGCGAGGTTGATTTCCACCAACCCCGGCTCGACCCGGCGCGGTTCGCACCGTAACTTCTCTCCGAGCGAATGCGACGCCACAATGGCACCCAGCGTGGGCCACCGCCAGTTCAAGTTATCCACAGCCACCGGCAGCCGATACCAGATGACACCGCGCAGCGCTTCGGGCTGGCGGGCCACCCAGCCTTGCACCAATGCCGCCATCGCCAATGGATCCGCGCCGACTTCGCGCACCTGCGCCCCTTCCGGCCAGTTCGGGCGCGGGCCTTCGGCGGAAAGGCCGATGAACCGGCCACTCCGGTCAAACGCCATCACGTAGCCATAAGTGGGCAATGCCACGCGGAACGGCACGCCAATCCTTCCAGCACGCTCCACCGCCCGTTGCGCCGCGCGCGGGTTGCAAAGCGTGAACGGTGTTTGGATGTCCTTGGGCCGTTCCAGCGAGTGAATTTGCAGGACGTAATTCGTGGCGACGACGGCAAGCCGCTTGAATGCCCGCGCATCCAGCCAACTTGGCAATGCCGTGATTGTCACCGGCAAGGGCGCGACACGGCGTTGAATGGCCGCCAGCCAGATGCGATAACCATCAAGCTTTGACTCCGCGCAATCAAAATCAATTTGTAATTCGCCAACGTTGACGTGATTCGTCCGCGCCTCCGCGACAAGCGACGCGGCAAGGTCCGTGAGAAAAAGTGTGATGGCGTCACTCTCGCTCAACGGATTGGTAGGGCGCGGCACTCCGTGCGCGCCGTCGTTGCCGCGCAGTTCAGCGGCGCGCACGGAGTGACGCGCCTTACCTTCAAGGCTGCTATCCAATTCAGGCGGCGCAGTGAACGGCCCCGCATACGGCTGGATGCGCAGCGCGAGGCCGATGGTGGGGACGCGCTGCCGCGCGTCCGGGCCGACCGGCAGGCCGGCCCTGCCGTTTTGGGAGTTGTTTCCGGCAACCACTGCGGCGAGCGTTGTATAATCCAGTGCCACACGCGTGACCTGCGGCTTCCTGTCCTTCCAAGAAATTTCCGCCTTGAGCACGCATAGCGCGGAAAAGTTCGTGGCGTGTTGCGCGACCGCGTTGCGCACCGGCGCCGTCCACGCGCGCTGCCAGACATAGACCTCGTGCCGCAACGATCCGCCCACGTGCGGTGTGGCCCGGAACACGAGCAGCCACGCGGCCATCACCGCCGCTGCGGCGATGAGCAGCGCAGATAAAAGAACGGCACGGCTTTTCATCAATGCGACGTCAGCATGGGAGACGCATCACGGACTGACAAGAACTCGAGTGAAGAAATCCCAGAACAAAGAATCGAATGTTGCGGGGAGAAAGCGACCCGGTGGCCAGTCACAACCTCGCTTCGCGCAACTTCGCACCACCAGCTTTTATCTCCCTCTCCTCCCCACGGGAGGAGAGGGCTGGGGTGAGGAGGCGCTCTATTTTCAAGTTCAAATCCCCTCACCCCAACCCTCTCCCCGCTCAGGGCGGGGAGAGAGTTGGTGGTAGTGTCGAGTTGCGCCCCGCACTCTGCGGCACAATATAAAGCTCATTGACGCGGCAGTCTCACCGCCTATCGTTGCGATCCGTCAGGTGTGCTGGAATTCGGAACAGGAAACGTCATGTCCGCGAGAACTTGCTCGGCAATTCTGTTTGCAGCCTGCGTGGCCCTCGCGTTGGCGGGTTGCGCTTCGCCTTCCGCCCAGGTTATTGCCCGCTGCGGGCCGCACCCGATGCCGGCGGGCGCCAAAAAAATCGCCCTCCTGAAACAAGGCCAACCGAGTCCCGAAGACGAAGCATTGGAGCGCGCCGTAGCCGCCGAACTCGAAACCCGCGGCTTTCAAATCGTGCCGCAGCCCCAGGCAGAACTCACCCTCGCCTGCCGCGCCGAGGAAAACTGCCATCGCTATTTGCGGGTCGTTCAAGAAGGGCCACCCTTTCAAAGCCCGCCCCATGTGCCGATGATTCCCGGCGCGGGCTATGTCGTGATGGAGCAGCGTCCTTTGTTTCCCTCGCCACGAAGGTATGTCGAAGACGCGGTGGACGTGCGTGGCATACGGTTGCAGGTTTACCCAACTCAACAATTATTGGCGGGACGTTTTGAAACCGCGTGGGAGGGCTACATCGAAGCTGGATTTGAATTACGCCCAGAACAACAGCAAAGCCTGATCCGCACTCTCCTCGATCAATTCGGGCGTGACTTTACCGGTAAAGTCAAACTCGCCCCTCAGCCTTGAAAGCCTGGGACCTATTCCCTCGTCGCGTTCCAGCTTGTTTCGCTCTTTTCTTGTCCTTGCCATTATTTTGCAGTGCAACCGGATTCGATGGATACCACTGAAACCCTTCGCTTCGGTCGGAGGGCGGAATCCTTTGAGTGTATGTTCCATCGCTGATTGAAACCGAGAGCCTTTCTTTGTCGATGCGGAAATGCACGTGGTAATCGGTCTGTGTCCAAAACTCGTTTATACCTCCCGAAATTGTACCTTTGTAATGATCTTCGTACGCTTCCCTCTGGGCGGTATCACTTGTCGCGGTCAGTTCGCTAATTTTTTGGATCGATAGGCATCATATTGCAGGTGGATCATCGCCCATAGTGCTGCGGGCAACAATACCGTCCCAGAACCACCAAGGCGCGATTGGCTCCAGCCTTGGAACAGAAATCCGCGAAACAAGAACTCCTCCGCCAACGGCGCGGCGAGCACCAAGGCCACCCAGATCAATGGCTTAAACGGTGTGTTCCGATAATAGTCGGCCATGACCTCCGGCACGATTGGCCGGCCCAATGCGACCGTCAGAGAATCACTCGTCGCTATCAAGACGAACAATCCCAGGCTCCAGCCGACGAAAGATCGCGCGCCGCACAACCTCAGCCCCAAGTAATCCCGGAGCGGAGGTCCTTTGCGTAACCTCGCGAAAAGCAGGCACAAGCCGACCACAACCGGCACCGTCAGAATCGCGGCCAGACTCAGAACCAGCCCGTTCGAGGCAATGGCGTCAGTCGATGGGATCGGTTTATCGTGGTGCATCACTCCATGAAAAACCATATAAGCAACCACAACCACAATTTGCGCGCCCAAGTAAGCACAGCCGATGATGGTCCCCCAGCCAACGGTCGGCCAAAAGCCCCATGGCCCCCGCAGAGGCGCGATCGCCGCTCCAGTCATGACAGGTAGCGGCGGTGCAATACGAGGCGGTAACTCAGAGTTGGTTGGCTCGCTCATATAGGGTGAAGGCAGATGAAGACGAAAGCATTTCAACGCGGTTTTGTCACTTCAATACATCCTCGTAAGGCTTGAAGCCCTGCCCATCGAGGCCCAACCATGATCAAATTCTATTTCCGCTGGAAAATGAGTTCCCCATCTTCCGCACTGACTTTGATGCGTTCACCCGGCTTGAATTCACCCGCGAGCAGCTTCGTTGCGAGCGGGTCAAGCAGATGCTCCTGAATCGCGCGCTTGAGCGGGCGCGCGCCGAATTGCGGGTCGTAGCCTTCGCTGGCCAGCAGCTTCTTCGCGGCGGCGTCCACGTCGAGCGTGAGATTCTGCTGCGCGAGGCGTTGCTCCAATCGCCCGAGCTGGATGTCCACGATGCGCGCCAGTTGGCTTTCGTCGAGGCTTTGGAAAATGATCACGTCGTCCACTCGGTTCAGGAATTCCGGGCGGAAATGTTTTTTTAACTCGGCCAGCACCTTGTCTTCCATTTCTTTCGTAGGAGACGAGGTGACGAGTCTCTGACTGGATTTTCCACCGGAAGTTAGAGCCTCCTCACGTCGGCTCCTACCACTGTCGAAATATTCCTGAATGATGGGCGAACCGATATTGCTGGTCATGATGATGATGGTGTTTTTGAAATCCACCGTTCTCCCCTGCCCGTCCGTAAGCCGGCCATCGTCGAGCACTTGCAGCAGGACGTTGAACACGTCGTGATGCGCCTTCTCGATCTCGTCGAACAGAATCACCGAATACGGTTTGCGCCGCACGGCTTCGCTGAGTTGACCGCCTTCCTCGTAACCGACGTAGCCGGGCGGCGCGCCGATGAGCCGCGCGACGGTGTGCTTTTCCATGTATTCGCTCATGTCCATCCGAATCATGGCGTTCTCGTCGTCGAATAGAAATTCCGCGAGCGCACGGGCCGTCTCGGTCTTGCCCACGCCAGTCGGGCCGAGGAAAATGAACGAGCCGATGGGCCGGTTTGGGTCTTGCAGTCCGCTGCGCGAACGGCGCACGGCATTGGACACGGCAACAACCGCTTGCTTCTGCCCGATGACACGCTGGCCCAACCGCTCCTCCATCCTGAGCAACTTCTCGCGCTCGCCTTCGAGCATCCGCGAGACGGGAATGTGCGTCCACGCCGCCACGACGCGCGCGATGTCCTCGTCAGTCACCTCTTGCCGCAGCAACGATGTGCGAGTGGCTTGGGCGGATTGTTTTTCGATGGCAGCGAGTTTCTTTTCGAGGTCGGGAATCTTGCCGTATTGGATTTCGGCGGACTTGGTCAGATCGCCGCGCCGTTGCGCCTGCTCCAATTCAATCTTCGCCTGCTCAAGCTGCTGCTGGACGATACTGACCGCGTTGACGGCAGTCTTTTCGTTCTGCCATTGCGCGGTGAGGGTTTTGGATTTTTCTTT
>CAYIOH010000343.1:0-4942 GCA_964364975.1 uncultured Bifidobacteriaceae bacterium | reverse complement strand
GCGGTTGGGATCCTGAGCCAGCACCAAACACCCCGCTGAAGCGGGGTGTTAATGAGAATATAATGCGCGTCCATTCCACCGGCGAAATCTGATTGAAAACTCCCCTGCCCTGCCCCACTTTGCCGTCATGCAATCAGTCTTTACCGGATCGGTTTACGTGGTGCGCGACAACATTGACACCGACCAGATCATCTCCGCGCAATATCTCAACCTCGTTCCCACCATCGCTGAGGAATACGAGAAGCTCGGCAGCCATGCGCTCGGCGGCCTGCCCGAATCCCTCTACCCGACGCGCTTCGTGAAGGACGGGCAGCTTGACAGCGAATATCCCATCGTCGTGGCGGGAAGGAATTTCGGCTGCGGCAGCTCGCGCGAACACGCGCCCATCGCCCTAGGCTCGGCCAATTGCAAGGTCGTCCTCGCCGAAAGTTTCGCGCGCATCTTCTTCCGCAACTGCGTGGCCACCGGTGAACTTTATCCCTGCGAAATGACCGAACGTCTCTGCGACGCGCTCAAGACCGGCGACATTGTGACCGTGGATCTCGACGCGGCCACCGTGACCGTGAAAGCCACCGGCAAAGTCTATTCCTTCAAACCGCTCGGCGACATTCGCCCCGTGGTGGATGCCGGCGGCATCTTCAATTACGCCCGGCAGACGGGAATGATTGCGAAGTAGTTTGTAGCGGCGGCCTGCGACCGCCGCAACAGAATGTCAACGCGCCGATTTGGAGATTGGCGCTCTAAAATGCTGGCGCGATCCGGACGCGCTGTCCGGGCGCGGCCACGAGGTCTTCGCCCTTGGCCCAGACGGTGTCGTTGAGCAGCAGCTTGAACTTCAGCTTGTCGCTGGCTGGAACGGACAATTGCCAGGTTTGCGGGTCAATGCACTTGAGGGGCACGCCGTGGTCCCAACTCAGACCGGCGCCTTCGCCGCGGACGAACAGGCGGTTGCCAAACCCAACGTCAACCTTGGCTTCGATGGTCGTCACGGGCCGTTTTGTTTCAGTGGCCGCGTTTTTCAGCGGCGCGATGGCTGTCACCGTCTTTTTGATTTCTTTGGGTGGTTTCATTTTTATAACACGGTTGAATTTTGTTCAGTTTGACCAACTCATCACAGACTACGTTCGATCTTCCCGCATAGAATTCAAGCGCGTCGCCTCATGGCAAGCAATATTCCTTGCCTCGTGGGTCAGGGACAATTGATCCACCGCCGGTTGGGAAACCGAACCGCAGGTCAAAAGCGCCTGGTCAATTTCACGCCCGCCCGCAAAAGCTTCTGCACGCCAGCATCAGACTTTGCCTCGGCGTAAATGCGTAGAATCGGCTCGGTCCCCGAGCCGCGCAACATGAGCCAGGAACCGTCCTGCGCCACGAACTTCACACCGTCATAGGATTTCACGCCGGACAAAGGTGAACGCAGCAGTTTGGCGGGCGGATTTTGTTTGAGGGAATCCATCAACGCGGCGCGCTTTTCGAGCGGGAAATGGGTGTCAATCCGTCCATAGCGGTGCGGACCAAATTCCTTTTCCAAGTTCGCAATGAGCTTGTTCACTGAAACCCGCTCCGTAGCCAGCATCTCAAGCAACATCAACCCGGCGGCGATGCCGTCGCGTTCGGGGATGTGGTTCGGAAAACCGATGCCGCCGCTTTCTTCCGCGCCGAGCAGTACGTTGCCCCTGAGCATTTCGGCGCAGATGTATTTGAAGCCCACGCCAGTTTCGACCATCTCCAAACCGCTGGCCGCGCACATCTTGTCCACCATGGAAGTCGTCGTCAGCGCTTTCACGACCCGCCGGGCGGGCGGGCGTTGGAGTTCACGCTTTAGCGTGTCCCCGTGCTCGCAAGCTAAAGCTTGAACTCCAACCTTGCCGCCGCAGCGATTCACGATGAGATGATGCAGCAGCAGGCAAATCAAATTATGCGTGGTCAGATACTTTCCACGACCGTCCATGCCGCCCACCCGGTCGGCATCACCGTCGGTCACGAGGCAGAAGTCGTGTGGATGTTTGCGGAGAAACGCCTGACTGCGGGCGTAATTGGCCTCAACCGGCTCGGGGTTGATGCCGCCGAACAGCACGTCGTGGTTGCCGTTCAGCGTGGTGACCTTGCAGCTTGTGCCCGCGAGCAATTGCTCAAAGCAACCCGCGCCGACCCCAAACAACGCTTCGTGGGCGAAACGCAATTTCGACTTCGCGATGAGTTTGAAATCCACGAGCCTTTTCAGCGCGGAAAAGTGCGCGGGCCGAACGTCCCTGATCGAAATCCGCTTTGCCTGAATCGCGTCGGCGAACTTCATGAAACGGACGGGGTTTCGATCGAGGAAGCTTTCCACGGCTTTGCAAGTGTCCGAATCGCTGGACCCGCCGTAGTGTGACTTTAGTTTGAAGCCGTTAAACGCTGGCGGGTTGTGGCTGGCCGTGATCATCACACCGCCCACGGCACGCTGGTCTTTGACGGCGAACGAAACGGACGGCGTGGGCGCAGGATCGGGCGTCAGCACGACCTGAAAACCATTGGCGGCGAACACCTCGGCGGCGCATTGCGCAAACTGATCGGAAAAGAATCGCCGGTCGTAGCCGACGATGACCTTCTTCTCAGTGCCGATGACGGGATTCGCGGCCCAGTAATCCGCCGTGGCCTGAGCCACGCGAGCGACGTTGGCAAACGTAAAATCCTCGGCTATCACCGCCCGCCAGCCATCGGTTCCAAATTTGATTTGTGCCATTGGGGAAAACCAGGGCCGGAAGTTGATCAGTTGGAAATCACCGCTGCCACGGACGCGAGGTGGTTGCTTGGATGCGCCGCAGTCACCAACTTGCGCATTTTTTCCACCGCAGCCTTAAGGTTGCGCTGGCCGAACAAGGTGGTGCCACTGACGAACACGTCCGCGCCGGCGCGCGCACATTCAACGGCGGTTTTGAAATCAATACCGCCGTCCACGCCAATCCGGTAAGGCAGGCTACGCTCACGCCGCCAAGCCGCAGCCTGTTGGATTTTCGGCACCGCTTCGTGAATAAATTCCTGCCCGCCGAAGCCGGGGTTCACCGTCATGATGAGCAGATGATCAATCTGGTCGAGATAGGGTTGCACAAGGCCGATGGCCGTGGGCGGATTGACGCAAAGCCCGACTTGTTTGCCGAGCGAGCGAATTTTCCAAAGCAACGGCGTAACCGCATCGCCCAACTCGACGTGGACAATAATTTGATCTGCGCCGGCCCTGGCAAAAGGTTCGAGCAGAATTTCCGGCTTCGAACACATGAGGTGCACATCGAAGAACATCTTCGACAGGGGGCGGATGGTTTTGACGACGGTTGGTCCGAAGGAAATGTTCGGCACGAAGTGGCCGTCCATGATGTCGAGGTGAAGCCACTCGGCGCCGGAACGATCAGCGCGCCCGGTTTCTTTGGCGAATTGGCCATGGTCAGCCGCAAGCAACGAGGGCGCGATAATCATGCGTGAAGACTATTGAAAACAACGCGATGAGGAAAGTTTGAAGTACACCGAACGCAAGGAATGACACTTCCCACACCGCAATCCTGCCGCGAATTGTCCCTCACGCCGTCGCCGGTGCGGGGGTTCCAAGGCCAGGCAATTTCGGTGGCGACGGTTTGGGCGGCACCTCAGGTAGTGGAGTGCCGGCGGGAGCGCCAAGAACCGGGCCGGAGTCCGGCGTCGGCGTGGGCGGCGTAAATTTGCCCGTGCGCACAATTTCATCCACCTGCGCTCCGTCCAGGGTCTCGTATTCGAGCAGCGAACTGGCGATCAATTCCAGCTTGTCGCGATGCGTAAGGATGAGGTCGGAGGCGACCTTGTGGCCCTCGTCAATGATCCGCTTGATTTCCTCGTCAATTTCCCGCGCGGTCTCCTCGCTGTAAATCTTGGGCCGGCCCATTTCACGACCGAGGAAAATGAACTCATCATCCGCGCCGTATTGCACCATGCCGAGTTTATCGCTCATGCCCCATTGACACACCATCGCGCGCGCGAGGTTCGTGGCCTGCTGAATGTCACCCGCCGCGCCCGTCGAGGTGTCGCCAGAAACAATTTCCTCTGAGATGCGGCCGGCCATCGTGACCGCAATCATGTCGAGCATTTCCTTGTGCCGGCGATTAAGCACGTCGTTCTTGGGCAACTGCATCGTCGAACCGAGCGCCTGGCCGCGCGGGATGATGGTGACCTTGTGCAGCGGGTGCGTGTGATTGAGCATGACGCTGACCAGTGCGTGACCGGCCTCGTGCCAGGCGGTGAATTTCTTTTCTTCGTCGGTCATGGCAAGGCTGCGTCGTTCGCGGCCCCAGCGGACCTTGTCGCGCGCCTCCTCCAACTCGACCATCGTCACGGCTTTCTTGTTCGTGCGCGCGGCGAGCAGCGCAGCCTCGTTAAGCAAGTTGGCCAGCTCCGCACCGGAATAACCGGGTGTGCCGCGGGCGATGATGGACAAATCCACGTCCGTCGCGAGTTTCACGTTCTTGGCGTGAACCTTCAAAATGCCCTCGCGTCCGCGCACGTCGGGAAGGTTCACCGTGACCTGCCGGTCAAAGCGGCCGGGACGCAACAATGCCGGGTCCAAAACATCGGGCCGGTTGGTCGCGGCGATGATGATGATGCCTTCCTGCGTATCGAAGCCGTCCATCTCCACGAGCAATGCATTGAGCGTTTGTTCGCGCTCGTCGTTGCCGCCACCCAGACCGTGACCGCGGCTGCGCCCCACGGCGTCAATTTCATCAATGAACACCAGGCACGGCACGTTCTTGCGCGCCTGCTCAAACATATCGCGCACGCGGCTCGCGCCCACACCCACGAACATTTCCACAAACTCCGACCCGCTGATGCTGAAGAACGCCGCGTCCGCTTCCCCGGCGATCGCTTTGGCCAAAAGAGTTTTGCCGGTGCCCGGCGCGCCGATCATCAAGATGCCTTTGGGAATGCGCCCGCCCAATTT
>CAYIOH010000342.1:0-4975 GCA_964364975.1 uncultured Bifidobacteriaceae bacterium | reverse complement strand
CGGGCCGCAAGGTCATCGCGATTGACGCCGACCCGAACGCCAATCTGCTTGCCTGCTTCGGCTATCGGGATGCCGGGTCGGTCCGGCCACTCGTCGAGCTGAACGACCTGATCGAGGAACGCACGGGAGTGGCCCCGGGCACCATCGGCGGCATGTTCAAACTCAACCCGCGCGTTGACGACATCCCCGACAAGTACGCCGTCAACATTCACGATTTGAAGGTGCTGGTCGCGGGCGGGGTCAAGCACGGCGGCGCCGGATGTTATTGCGCCGAGAACGCCTTTGTCCGCGCGCTCGTCACGCATCTCCTGCTCGACCCGGACACCGCGCTCATCCTCGACATGGAAGCGGGCATCGAACATCTCAGCCGCGGCACGGTCGAGGCGGTGGATCATCTGCTCATCGTCGTCGAACCCTCGCGGCAAAGCGTGGACACCGCCTTCCGCATCCGCGATCTCGCGGAGGACCTTGGCCTGCATCACCTGAGCGTCATCGGCAACAAGGCGCGCACCGATGCGGATCGCACTTTCCTGCTGGAAGCGCTCACCGGCATCCCCATCGTGGGTTTTCTGCCCTACAATGAACGCTTGCGCGAAGCCGAGTTGGCCGGGAAGCCGCCGTTCGGCGCGAGCAAATCCGTGGACGATCTCGTTGCAAAGATCGTCCGCGCGGTGGAGCGCACGACTCATTCTCATTCGCACGACCATTCGCACCCGCATTCCCATTCACACCAGCACTAACGAGGTAAATTATGCCCCCAATGCCCAAAGCACCCCGAGAACTCCTGTTCGCCGACAAAGCCACGCTCCAGATGCTCAAGCGGGCGAAGGCCGAGAACATTGACACCATTTGGGACCGGTACGACGCCGTCCAGCCCCAATGCAAATTCGGCGCGCTCGGAGTGTGCTGCCGCATTTGCAGCATGGGGCCGTGCCGGATCAGCCTCACCTCGGAACGCGGGCCGCAGGTCGGCGCGTGCGGGGCAAACGCCGACACCATCGCCGCGCGCAGCATCGCGCGCATGATCGCGGCGGGCACCGCCGCCCACTCCGATCATGGTCGCGGCGTCGCGCACACGCTTTTGCAGGCGGCGGAAAAACCAAACTTCGATTACCAGATCAAGAATCCCGACAAGCTCAAGGCCATTGCCGCCGTCTATGGCGTGAAAGTGGACAGCCGTCCAATCCGCGACGTCGCCAAAGAGGTCGCCAAAGCCGCATTGGAGGAGTTTGGCCGTAGCGAGGGCGAGATGCAGATTGCCACGACCGCCCCGAAGGCGCGACAGGAGCTCTGGAGGAAACTCGGCATCTACCCGCGCTCGATTGATCGCGAAGTCGTTGAGACGATGCACCGCACGACGATGGGCGTGGACGCGGACTACAAGAACATCATGAAGCAGGGCATGCGCACCGCGCTCGCCGATGGCTGGGGCGGCTCGATGGTCGCCACGGAACTTTCGGATGTGTTGTTCGGCTCGCCGCTGCCCCTGCGGTCGCGCGCGAATCTCGGCGTCATCGAGGCCGAGAACGTCAACATCCTCGTCCACGGCCATGAGCCGCTGCTTTCCGACGTGCTGGCGATTGTTTCCAAGGATGAAGCGCTCAACGCCAAGGCCCGGGCGAAGGGCGCGAAGGGCATCGGCCTGGCCGGCATTTGCTGCACCGCCAACGAAATCCTCGTGCGTCACGGCGTGCCGCTGGCGGGCAACTTCATGCAGCAGGAACTCGCCCTTCTCACGGGCGCCATCGAGACGATGGTCGTAGACGTGCAATGCCTGATGCCGTCCGTCGCGACCGTCGCGCATTGTTTCCACACCAAACTCGTGACGACCTCGTCGAAGGCCAAGATGCCCGGCGTGCGGCACATTGAGTTCCACGAGTCCGAGGCGAAAAAAATCTGCATAGAAATCATCGAGGATGCCATCGAGAACTATGCCAACCGCAAGCCCGAGCGGGTGTACATCCCGAAGGACACCGAGGAACTCGTGGCGGGGTTCACCACCGAATCCGTGTTTCACCATCTCGGCGGAAAATATCGCGCGACCTACCGTCCGCTGAACGACGCCATCATCTCGGGTCGTCTCCGGGGCGCGGCGGGCGTGATCGGCTGTTCAAATCCGAACGTGGATTACGAATCGGGCCATATCAAGATGGTGAAGGAGCTGCTCAAGAACGACGTGCTGGTCGTTTCCACCGGCTGCAACGCGATCACGTGCGCGAAGCACGGCCTGTTGCGGCCCGAGTCGGCCTTCGAGCACGCGGGCAAGGGCCTCCAGGAAATTTGCAGCGCGGTCGGCATCCCGCCGGTGTTGCACGTCGGCGCTTGCGTGGACAACAGCCGCATCCTGCGCACGCTCACGAACATCTGCTCCGAGGGTGGCCTCGGAAACGACCTCTCTGACCTGCCCATCGCGGGAGCAGCGCCGGAGTGGATGTCCGAGAAAGCCGTCGCCATCGGGTTCTATTTCGTCGCTTCGGGCGTGTTCACCGTGATCGGTCACCCGCTGCCGATGATGGGCAGCGCGAACCTCCACCGGTATCTGACCGACGAGATCGAGCAGGAAGTCGGCGGCAAATGGGTGTTCGAGCCGGACGCCGTCGAAGCGGCGCACAAGATGATCCGCCATATTGACGAGAAGCGGAAGGCCTTGAAGCTAAAACCGCCGATGTACGAACAACCGTTAAAGTACGAGGAATAAACCTATGTCCAAAATCATCGCTTCCGCCGCCATTCGTGGCGCGCACAAAATCTTCAACCAGGCCGAGGCGGCGCTCGCCGACGCCATCAGCAAACACGGCAAGGATGCCAAGGTCGAATATCCCAACACCGCGTATTACCTGCCGATCATGCTCCTGTTTCTCGGCCAGAAGGTGGAGAAGCTCGGCGACTTGCAGGAGTCCATGGAAGAAGCGCGCAAACTCCTGCATCCGATTCCGACCGACGCCGTCTGGCTGCCGTATCTGGGCGACGCGCTCGATAGCGGCGTCGCGACGCTAATCGCGGAAGAAACGATTGAGGTCCTCAAGCATTTCAACGCCGCCCAAAAGGGGGCCGACGGCATCTGGCTCGGGTTCACCGACGACTCCATCCTGCGCATGCAAGGCATCAAGCTCGTGGACGGCCGCATGCCGGGCTTCGCCGCCATCGTGGGCGCGGCGCCGACCAACCAGGAAGCCGTGGAACTGATCCGCGGTTTGCAGGAGCGCAACATCCTCGTCTTCATGGCGGGCCACTCAGGGGGCCGCGCCATCGCCGAGCAACTGGCCGAGGAGAAAATTCAGATGAGTTGGGACACGTTCCTCGTGCCCTACGGCAAGGAAATCACTTCGGCCGTCCATGCGCTGAACTTCGCCGCGCGCTCGGCGATGACGTTCGGCGGCATCAGCCCGGGCGGTCTCAAGGAAGCACGCGACATCTTGCTTTACAACAAGGATCGCGTGAAGGCCTTCGTGCTCGCTCTCGGTGAGGATCCCGGCGTGAACAGCGGCCAGTATCTCACCGACGAGAAATACGCTACCGCCGCAGGCGCAATCAACTTCGGTTTCCCCGTCATCTCCAATGTGAACATTCCGGAGATTTTGCCGACGGGTATCTGCACTTTCGAGCACGTCGTCGCCAACGTTCCCGTGGCCGACATCATCACGCGTGCCGCTGAAGTGCGCGGCCTGACGATCAAGATCGAGAAGATTCCCATCCCTGTGCCGTACGGCGCCGGGTTCGAGGGCGAGCGCGTGCGCAAGGAAGACATGTTCGTCCAGTTCGGCGGCAAGTACACCGAGGCGTTCGAGTTGATGCGGATGAAACCCATTGACCAGGTCGAAGACGGCAAGATCGAGGTCATCGGGCCGGAAGCCGACCAGATGACGGAAGGCGAAGCCTACCCGCTCGGCATCATCGTGGAAGTGGCGGGCCGGAAATTCCAGGAGGACTTCGAGTCGGTCGTCGAGCGGCGCGTTCACGAGTACATCTCCTGCGCCAATGGCATCTTTCACATGGGGCAGCGCTCGATCATCTGGGTGCGCATCCACAAAGAAGCGAGGGCGAAGGGTTTCATGATCAAACATTTTGGCACGATCCTCGTCGCCAAGATTCACAACGACTTCTCCAGCATCATTGACCGCGTGCAGGTGCGGATCATCACCGACCCGGCGAAAATCAAAGGGCCGTTGGAAGAAGCGAAAAAAGTTTACAGCCATCGCGATGATCGCATCGCGGGCATGACCGACGAGGACGTGGAAGAGTTTTATTCGTGCGTGCTTTGCCAGTCCTACGCGCCGAATCACGTCTGCATCGTCACACCTGAACGGCTTGGTCTGTGCGGCGCGTACACATGGCTCGATTGCAAGGCGTCGCACCAGATTGACAAGCACGGCCCGAACGAGCCGGTCCTCAAGGGCGAGTGCATTGACGCAGAGAAGGGCCAGTGGAAGAACGTCAACGACTACATCAGCACCAAGTCGCACGGCAACCTCGAGCGCTTCAACGCCTACTCGATCCTCGAAGAACCGATGACTTCGTGCGGTTGCTTCGAGTGCATCGCGGCGATTGTGCCCGAGGCCAACGGCGTCATGATTGTGGACCGCGAGTTCGCGGGCATGACGCCCATTGGCATGAAGTTCTCGACGCTCGCCGGACAGATTGGCGGCGGCACGCAGACGCCGGGGTTTGTCGGCATCGGCAAGCTTTACATCTCCAGCGCGAAGTTCATCTCGGCGGAAGGTGGCATCGAACGCCTCGTCTGGATGCCGAAGGCGTTGAAGGAGGAAGTCGAGCCGCGCCTCCGCGAACGGCTCAAGAAGATCGGCAAGGAAGACCTGCTCGACAAAATCGCGACCGAGGAGCAGGCGGAGACGCCGGACAAACTGGTCGAGTTCCTCACCAGCGTTGAGCACCCCGCGCTGGCGCTGGCGCCGCTCATGTAGTCAAATCCGAATGACTCAATAAAAACCGAATCGAGAAAGATACATTATGGCCC
>CAYIOH010000341.1:0-4993 GCA_964364975.1 uncultured Bifidobacteriaceae bacterium | reverse complement strand
TTCGATACCTTGCGCGGTCACTTCCCGGCTCCCGGTGGTTTGGACTTGAGGGCTTCGGTGATTTTTTTAACGGCCACTTCGGCTTCGGCTTGGACGCCAGGTATGCCGAGCAAATCCGTCGCGAGTTTCAGCGCGTCGGGATGTGCCGCGCCACCGAGCGCTCCGAGGATTTGTTTGAGATCGGCATCGTCTCGCGCGCCGTCAAAGAGTTCGCGGTAGCGGGCGATTAGCTTGTCGTCGGGATGTGCGTTGGCATCGCCCACGAGACGCACCAGACTGAGCAACGTGAGAGAGCGGTAGGCTTCGTTCAGAGGCTTGCGAAAGTTGGCAGACAAGGCGTCCCAAGCCGCCATGTCGGGCCACTGAGACAGGGCGTGAACGGCGGAGTCGCGCTGACGGACGTCTGTGCCGTTCACCGCGGAGAGCAACGTTTCCAGGGACGGCGCATCACCAGCGGCGGGAAGCAGTCCCAAGAGTGCGCAACGAGCTTCTACCAAACTCGTCTGACTCAGCGCGTCGCGCACCGCGCGTGAGCGTAGAGAAACACTCTCGGTGGCGATGACGGCCTGCTCGACCAAGCCCTCGACATTCGAGCGCAGGTCGGTGTTGGCCAGCGCGGCAAATTTATTGAGCAGCAAGGGCAATTGGTCACCAGCGGCGGCCTTGGCGAGAACGCGGTAAGCCGCGGTGGCGACAAGCGGGTCAGGGTTCTCAGCTTCTTCGAAAAGCACGGTGATGATTTGGGGATTGCGGCGGTTGGTGAGCGAGGAGATCAAGCGCGCACGGGTTTCGCCTTGTGCGTTTTTGATTTCGGTGACGATGGCCTTATCGGCGTCGAGGTCTGCAGGCAAGCTGCCGAGCGCGGACACTAGCTCGCGGAGTTCGTCGCCGTCCCTGGTCGCCGCAATGGCTTTGGCGAGCGGTCGCACGGCCGTCGCGCCACCAATCTGACCCAACGCTGCAGCGGCAGCGCGGCGGACGCTGCCGTCCGAGGATTCCAGCATGCCTATAATCGCCGCGCGGGCCGGGGCGTCGGCGCGGGCGCCGAGGCTTTCAATCATCCAAACCTTTTCTTCGCTAGTCAGACCCGGCAGTTCGTGAGCGAATCTTTCCGACGCGGTCTCCGACCGCAACGAACGCACGGCAGCAATGGCGACGGGTTTCAACAGGGCATCGCCGCTCCGCAACGTTTGCAAAATGCGCTGCTCGCCGTCGTCCTGGTCCAGACGCGTGAGCGCATTGAACGCGCCATGCCGGACATTGGCGGGTTGCGAGGTTGCGACCAATTCTTCGCAAATCGCAGCGGCTGCTTTGGCCTTGCCGGATTCGGCGAGTTGAGCGGCGCAACGGAGTGACGCATCGGCGAGCGCGCGTTGGAAGGCGGGGTTGGCTTCCTTGCGCAGTGCGGCGATCACCTTGGCTGCCGATTCGGTGGCAATCTTGCCGAGCGCCCGGATAGCGGCTTCCGCGACGGCAGAGTCGGCGTCGCGTGCCAGTTTGGCCAGGAGTTTGACAGCTTTCACATCACGGCGGTTGCCGAGCGTGGAAATAATCTGCGCGCGGCCCTTATCCCGGGCGACGGACGAGGCCTCGCGCAGGGCTTTGTCAGCCTTGGCTGAGGGCCGATTGCCAAATGCGAGACAGGCGATGCCGATGGTTTCGTTTTCCGCAAGCAGTTTGGCTATGGCCGGCACCGAGGCGTCGGAGCCAACAACGGCGAGCTGCTGGCAGGCGAAACGCCGGGCTTCAAATGTGGAATTCGGGCCGAGCAGCTTGATCAGTGCAGCTTCAAGTTCGGCGCGTTCCGCGCGTTTGCCTGCCGATGCGCGGGCGAGTTGCTCGAACTTTCGCAAAGGCTCGGGGCTTTGTCCCGACTCCCATTTCGCTACGTCGGCGGTGAGTTGGGAGAGGTCGGCTGCGGTTGCGGACGCCAGTAGCGTCGAAGCGAACAGCACTGATCCGAGAAAAAGTGTGGCGATGACTTTCGGCTTCATGCCAAGCATTTCCTTAAAGTATGACCAAACTTCTTGAAACACGCGGCTGGGAAGCCGCGTTAACCGGCAGCCAAGGATGGCTGCCTCCACGTGGCGGCACGCATCCTTGCGTGCCGGTGATGGCGGCATCCCTGCCGCCAGTTTCGATGGTGGGGTCGAGTTGAACATGTTCATAGTCGGGAAAACAAAGTTTGAAGTTTTCATTGTTAAGAATCCAATCGCAGATCACACGCACCACGGCACGCGCGGTTCGCGCCAGAGCATCCGGTTGGCTTCTTCGTCATCGAATCGTTCCTTGACCGGATCCCATTTCAGCTTCCGGTCGAGGCGCGCGCTGATCGTCATCGCCCCGACAATGCTCTGGGCGCGGTGGGCGACTTCGGGGTGGCAGAGAGTTGGCTGGCGGCTGCGGATGGACGCCAGCAGGTTGCCGATGTGCCCGCCGGCGTTGGCCCAGCTCGGCCCACCGGAAGTTTTCAAACTCAAGATGGATTTTGGATTGGCCGTAACGACGTCGGTGTCGTCGTCCACTTGAATCCAACCCTCGTCGCCAATGTATTTGATGTAACGATCCTTGAACGCACCACGTTGGTAGATGACGCCATTGATGCCGTTCGCGTAGCGGCAGCGGAACGTGCCGGAGATGGCCGTCTCGCTCATGAACTTGACCGGATCAGGCCAGACGACGTCGGACGTTTCAAATTCGACCGGGCTGGTGTTGTCGGTGCCGAGCACCCATTGCATCTGGTCGGTGTAGTGCGTGCCCATGTCCGTGTGCATGCCTTCTCCCGTGTCCCAGAAGCACGTCCAACCGTCCACCCGCGCCCGCACAAATGGCCGCCATTGCACGGGGCCGAGCCACTGGTCGTAGTCCCAGCCCGCCGGGATGGGAGCCGGCTTCTGGTGGAGAACTGTCCCGCCGGTCCAGACTTGCGACTCGACCGTGTGAACGCGGCCAATTTTTCCCTGACGCACCATTTCCCGCGCGAACCGATACGAGGCCGTGGAACGGCGTTGCGTGCCGGCCTGATAAATCGTGCCGAGCCGGCGGCAGATCTCCACCAGATTGCGACCCTCCTGAATGGTGAGGCTGATGGGCTTCTCGCAGTAAACGTCCTTGCCGGCGTGCGCAGCGAACATGGAGGCCATGGCGTGCCAGCGATTGCCGGTGGCGATGGACACAGCGTCAATGTCAGGCCGTGCCAGCAGGTCGCGGAAGTCGGTGTAAGCGGCGCAATCGGTATTGCGGTAAAAGGCGTCCACGCTTTCCTTGGCACTCTTCAGACGGTCGGCGCGGGCGTCGCTGACGGCGGCGTACTGAATCTCGTTGAAGGCGAGAAAAGTCGGCAGCGTGTCGCGGGCGCGGTTGCCGAGGCCGATGCCGCCGAAGACGATGCGGTTACTGGGAGCAACGGCGCCGTTGAGCCCGAGCACCGAGCCGGGAATAATCATCGGCAGCGCAGCAGCAGCAGCGGTGCGGCGAAGGAATTGGCGGCGAGTGAGCGAAGGGCGAAGGTTTGTTTTCATCGTGGATTCCATCAGTTAGTTGGTTTGTGGCCCATTTACCGATGCGATGTTTGCTAACCGGGGAAAAAAGTAAAGCCATTCGTGCGGACGAGCACGTCAGTTTGATTTCCACTGATTGCCCACAGCTTTTAATTCGACATGCCGTGTGGAATGCGAACAAAGTTGTCCAGATGAACATACGAACCTTGACGCTCGGACATTCGCCGGACCCGGATGACGCCTTCATGTTTTACGGCCTGGCAAAAAATTTGATCCCCACGCACGGTTTCCACTTCGAGCACATCCTCCAGGACATTCAGACGCTCAACGAACGCGCCACGCGCGGCGAACTGGACATTTCCGCCGTCAGCATTCACGCCTACGCCTACGTCAGCGACCAATACGCGCTACTACCCAGCGGCGCGAGCATGGGCGACGGCTACGGGCCGATGCTCGTGGCGAAACACAAATTTTCCCGCGACGAGGTCGCGCGAAAGAAAATCGCCGTGCCCGGCAAGATGACGAGCGCGTTTCTGGCGTTGCAACTCTGGCTGGCGGATGAGGTAGGGTCATCGCGCCGCGATGACCGGACAGCGCAGCGCGCTGTCCCTACCTTCGATTACGTCGTAGTGCCGTTCGATCAGATTTTCCAAACGATCCGCTCCGGCGTGGCGGACGTGGGATTGATCATCCACGAAGGCCAGCTCACGTATCAGAACGAAGGGTTGGTGATGTGCGAGGACCTGGGTGCGTGGTGGGGGCGTGAAAACGACGGCCTTCCCCTGCCCCTCGGCGGCAACGTGATTCACAAACGATTCGAGCCTCGGACGCGCAAAACGATTTCCGACATTCTGACGGCGAGCATCCAGTTCAGCCTCGATCACCGGCCGGAAGCGGTGCAGCACGCGCTGCAATACGCCCGGGACATGGGCCGCGATCTGGCGGACCAGTTCGTGGGCATGTATGTGAACCACTGGACGTTGGACTATGGCGAGCGTGGCCGGGAGGCCATCCGACATTTTTTGGGCCAGGCCTTCGAGTGTAAGCTGATCCCGCACCGCCAGATATTGGAATTCGTCACTTGATGGCCAAGCTTTGCCCAGCCCGAATGCGTTGATCGGCAAAAATTGTTGTTGCCATCCCACTTGGAATTGCTACTATTACTGGGCAAGCAATCGCAGCACCTACAATTAGCGGTAGGTGCGGCTGCGAATCGGGCCATGAAGCTCGTGCCAGTAGAAGACACATTGCCAAAGCGATGAGGATTCTGCTTCAGCAGAAGAATAGCGGCCTTTACTTCAAAGAACTCGGCGCGTGGACACCCAACGCCGCGGACGCCACTGATTTTCTCAGTTCCACGAAAGCCCTCGCCTTTTGCGCAGCCCACAAGATTTCTGACGTCCAGTTGGTGCTCAAGTTTGACGAACAACATTACGACATCGTGCTGCCGGCCACCGTCGGTCGCCAGGCGCGCCCCATGTCGGCGGCGTGAA
>CAYIOH010000340.1:2562-5009 GCA_964364975.1 uncultured Bifidobacteriaceae bacterium | reverse complement strand
ATTTCTTTTCCCCTCTGCCTGTCGGCTTTCTTTAACTGCCAGCCAAACGCCCTGTATGAAGACCGCGCATTTCAAATTGGCGCTTTGATTTCAGGGATTTCGTGGTTAGTGTGCGCCAAGATATGCGCACGGAGCAAGAGTTTGCGACCTGCCAATCGAAATGTATGAAAATGACAACTACACGCAATTTCCCCACCCGGCTCGCGCTTTGGATTGCAGCAGGCGTTGTTAGTTTCACGATTGCCGCTCCGGCGTGGGCCGGAGATGAGTCAACCGCCCTACCGCCAATCTTCAACGGCAAGGACCTCACGGGCTGGAAGATGCCCGAGCCAAATCCATTTTGGAAGGTGGTGGACGGCGTGCTCGTCGGTGAAAATGACGAGGCGAAGAAGGGCAGCCTGCTATGGACGGAGAAGTCGTATGGCGATTTTATGATCGAGTGTGAGGCGCGGTGGAGCAGCGAAATTGACAGTGGCATCATGTTTCGCCGGTCCAAGGACGGCAGACAGGAGTTGCAACTGCAACTCGGCATCTCGCGCAGTCTGAAAAGAGACCTGACCGGCTCATTCTACACTGGTGGCAAGGAAAAATATCCGGAAGCGGGTCAGCTAAAAAATCTGGAGAAACTTTTCAAGCCCGATGCCTGGAACCAATACCGCCTCCAGACGAAGGGCGACACGTTCACTGTCTGGCTCAACGGCGTGCCAGCGGTGAAATACGTGAACACCAATTACGCCGGGGCCGGGCCCATCGGATTGCAAATTCACCCGGGCCTGGCAATGAAAGTCGAGTTCCGCAACCTCCGGGCGAAGGCGCTGGAGTGACCGGCGCACAATGGCGGAGGAAGCTTGTTTTCGCCCACGTCAGGATCGCGGGCGCAAACCAGCGAGCAGCATTTCCAACCGATTGAACAATTGCCCTTCGATCCCGGCGCGGAGCGGACCGTAGAAACCATAGTAGATCATCGAGGACTCCGTTTCATAGCCGCCCTCCTTGATCAGACGCGCCGTGGGGATGTAGCAGGGCACTTCGTAGGCATAGCCAATCGGCCACGGATGATCCTCGGCGAATACGCGCTTGATCCGTCGCGCGTAGTCCACCACCACCTCGCCGCCCATGAGCACGAAGGTCAGGTCATTGCCAAGCCGCAGAGCCGCCACGGACAGTTTCACCGATTCCGGCAGTGGTTTTCCTGCATTCAGCAGTTTCAGATACGCTTCCGCCCGCATCTTGATGTGAACGTCCTCGCCCTTGGCGTCCTTCTCCAACTGCTCGCGGCTGGGCGGAGCCGTCAGCGGCAAATCAACCTCATCAAAGGCCAGCTTGAACGCGCCGTGAACGGGGCGCATCGGGCGGTCCAACACACCGATGACGGCGCCGGCCAGTTCCAAGCCATGACGTTTGGCGGCCAGCAAGCCGCCCCGCGGCGTCGGATCGGAATCGGCGCCCATTCCGGTCATAAAAAGCGCCACCGCGCCGGGTTGATGCGCTTCGAGAAGTTGGCGGGCGTAGGCCATGTATTCACCCGAAACCGCATACCAATCGTCACCGCTACGAATGCACGTGCCGTGGCAGGCGTAGCCGAAAAGGATCGCCCGCACCGCGCCGTTGGTGCCCTTGATCCGCAGCACGGGCACATCCCAGTCCACCGGGCCGTCCGGGTTATCGTTGAGCAGAACTTTGTCGCCCTGAAAAAGGCGGCGGTTCATGGCGAAGGTGGCGCGTCCCGTGCCTTGCTCGAGCACCGCCGGCTGGCAATCCGCCAGCGCAGCACCGACAACTTCCACCAGTTTGGTCTTCAGTGATTGGCTGTATTGCTCGATGCGCCCGCGCTCCTCCGGCGTGGGCTGGGACATGTCCGCCAGCGTCTGCTCCAGCACCGGCGCCGAATGCGTATGGCTGGAGACCACCGCGACTGCGCCACGGCCAAGCTGGAACTTGTCGGCGAACTCCTGAAGGACCGGCTCCATGAAAGCGCGGCTCACCTCGCAGTTGTCGAGCGCCACGAACACGAACCGTTCGCCGGACGGATTCCTGAGCGCCAGCGCCTGGATCAGGAGCGGATGGTCCACCTTGTCGGCGGGTCGTTTCCGCCCAGCGTAACCGGCCAGGCGGATGGGCAGCTCCGGCGTGATGTCGCGCACGGCGATGCCGATCTCTGGAGTGGAGTTTTCTGTTGCGATTGTTGGCGTTGGGAGGCACACCGCGACAAGCAGAGTCAACGCTGTGAAACAGCACCGGAAGAATGAGCAGCCAGTTTTCATATCAATTTCTCTTTCGTCCCAGCAAACGGCACTCCGATCAAGTCAAACGCTGCGAACCGCGCTTCGCGTTGCGGCAGGCTTGAGTCTCAGACCCTGTTTGAAAGCCCCGGTTTGGAGTTCCGCGGGGGGGGGGGGGGGGGGGGGGGGGGGGGGGCGGGCGCGCCCCGCGCGCCGCGGCCCCGC
>CAYIOH010000340.1:0-2552 GCA_964364975.1 uncultured Bifidobacteriaceae bacterium | reverse complement strand
CTACCTTGATTTTACGACTACCACCCGCCCAGTAACCCCGGAACTCCAAACCCAACCTGTCGCGGCAAGCCGTCAGTCACCCGGCGCGCCAAAGCCGCTTGGAGCCGCGTGATGCTGCCGCAACCAACGATTGCCAGGTTGAGCGTGTTCGGGGACGCCATGCTGGCGCGAGTATCGGAGTCGAAGCGGGCAAAGGCAAGCGTCTGGCAGGCCGCGTCTGGCAGACCGGAGTGAAGCTCACCAAGCCAGCGAGGAACCAGGCTCACCACATCGGCGTGCCGGTGGCAGGGCTTGACGAGCCGGATCACTATCGGCACTGAGAACGCAGAGCGTAGAATTCGGCCGAACGCGAACGGCGATCCCGCCCGCCTTGTTGTTTGAGGGGCCTGAAAGTTTGCCAGGAATCAAGAGTTGACCCCGACACCCATCGCCGCAGAATGAGCACGCGATTGGACGTGGTTTTCAGGGTGCGCCGTTCAGGCAGAACAGCCCATCCGCGCTGGAGTCGAACTGAACCTGCCACTCGGCGCGGCGGGCGGGCCGGTTGGCAGCACGTCCGTCGGAGAACTCGCCGTGCAGGCTGCAACAACTTTCGGAACGTTGGATTGGGCGGTGCTGATCAGTTACTTCATCGGCATCACGGCGTTTGGTTTGTGGCTGTCGCGCAAGACCCGCACCAGCGGCGGCTATTTTCTCGGCGACCGGAAACTGCCGTGGTGGGTGATGGTCGGGCAGGCGTTCGGCACCGGCACTCACGCGGAGCAACCCGTGGCACAGGCGGGCGCGACCTTCGACAAGGGCTTTGCCACGATCTGGTTTCAGTGGAAGAACCTGCTCATCACGCCGCTTTACTGGCTGATGGCGCCCTGGTATCGGCGCAGTGAACGCACCACCGTGGCGGAGATGATCGAAGACCGTTACGGGCGCAAACTCGCGTCGGCCTACACCCTCTTTGCCATCGCCTATTTCGTCTTCAACCAGGGCGTCATGCTCAAGGGCGCCGGCAAGGTCATCTCCGTGGCCACGGGCGGCGAAATGATTTCGGCCAATGGCGTCGTCCTTGCCATGACCGTGGCGTTTTTGCTCTACAGTTTTTTCGGCGGGCTTGTCGCATCGGCGTACACGGACTTCGTGCAGAGCTTGCTCATCCTCGTGTTGTCGTTCCTGCTCATCCCGCTCGGGCTGCGGGCGGTGGGCGGCTTTGAAGGAATGAGGCAGGCGTTGCCGGAAAACTTCTTCGACCTCTACAGCGACGTCAGCGGGGTGGACGCGTTTACCATCGCCATGCTGGCGATCAACGGCTTTGTCGGCATGACGGCGCAACCGCACGTGCTTTCGATGTGCGCCACCGGCGCGACCGAACGTGCCGGACGCATCGGCCACACCTACGGTGCCATGACGAAACGTGTCTGCGCCATCGGTTGGGCACTGACCGGCCTCATCGCCGCGACACTCGTCCTGCAACGCGGCGCGAGTCTGCCGGACGCAGAACACGCTTTCGGTTACGCGAGCCGCGAGCTGCTCGGGCCGGGTCTCGTCGGCCTCATGGTCGCGTGCGTCCTGGCCGCCAACATGTCCACCTGCTCGAACTTCATGGTGAACACCGGCGCGCTCTTCACGCGGAACGTGTGGCTCGACTACGTGAACCCAGCCGCCAACGACCGACAGTTGCTGCGGGTTGGCCGCGTGAGTGGTCTGGCGCTAACCGTCTTGGGCATCCTGTTCGCGCTGACGGTCGGAAATGTCCTGCACGCATTCCTGTTCACGGAAACCATCGCGGCGCTGTTCGGTGTGATGTTTCTTGGCGGCATTCTCTGGCGGCGGGCCAATCGCTGCGGTGCGGCCGCCGCCACGCTGGTTGCCTTTCTGAGCTACTACGCGGCGCTCTACCTCACGACTTGCGCGCCGGGCACGGCGGCCAAGCCCACCGACCTCTCGGCAGCTTTCGCGCGTCTCTGGACTTGCGATAGCCTGCTGACTCATCTCCAGACCGGCCAGTTGCTGCTGGTTTACAAGTGGCTGCCGGGACCGTTCGGATTCGCCATGGCGTTGAGCGCCGCCATGTTGATCATCGTCAGCCTGCTCACGAAGCCGGAGGAGGACGCGCGGATGAACGCCTTTTTCGATCGGATGCGGTGTTCCACCGATCAGGAAAACCTGCCCACCGGCCAACCCAAACCACTGGCCGCCGACAGCGGTCAGGAGTTGCTCCTGCTTGATGTCGGCACTTGGTTCACCGTCACGCGATGGCGCGGGTTCTTCCGTCGCTACCGCGAGGATCTCATCGGTTTCTTGCTGGCCTGGCTCACCGTCGGGCTGATGATCCTGCTAGCGTGGCTGGTGATGCAAATCGGCAAATGACTTCAGTCAAACTAGGACCAACGAATCATGAAAAAACAGAGTGGCGAATACGCAACCAACGTGGCGCAGCTTTCCAAGCTCTTCAGTCTCTATCCAAATCGTCGCGGGCCGCGAGTTTCCAAACCCGCCGCCCACACAACTTCAAACGCCCTACCGACTTGGAAGTCGGCAATACAGCAGGTTTGGAAACC